>JAZDHD010000087.1:0-46047 GCA_043806215.1 Pseudomonadota bacterium
ATCTCAATGCCTCATGAAAGGCTGAGATTGCCACGCCCTCCCGTAGGGGCGGCCCCCTGTGGCCGCCCAGGGTAGGCACGGGGGCCTACCCCTACGGCTCGCAATGACAAACGTGAAGGTGTCCGCAGTATTCAAGGGACGTATAGATTTCACAAGTGCGGTGTCGCATTTTCCCAGGCTTCGGATGTGGTGAATCCCGCCTTTGCGGGATGAACCGCATCAGTCGAGGCTTTAGATCCGGGATTTTCGAGAAGGAAGACTGCGTTGTCGGTCTTTGAGCACGCGCTTCGAACCGGATCGGCAGCCGCACACGAATGCGTCACCGGATTTGCGCCAAAGAGCCCTTAGTTCCCGCAATGCAGTATTCGAAACAAGGAGGAGACGGAAATGTCGGTCGTGAAGATCATCGAATTGGTGGGCGAATCTCCCGATGGATGGGAGGACGCCATGAAGCAGGTTATTCAGGAGGCACAGCAAACTCTTCGCGGCATCACGAGAATCGGCGTGGTGGAGCAGGACGTGCGGATGATAAACGATAGGATCGACGTCTGGAGAGTTCGCGCTCAGGTCTCATTCAGAGTGGAACGCTCCGGGGAATCCAAATAGACCGTTTCACAATGAAGCACTTAATGGTCGCCGAAGGGATATGTGTCGAGAAAACCGGTCATCTCTTTTACCAGGACATCCTCCCGTCCCGAGTGAAAATGATCCGCGCCTGCGATGAGCAGGCTCTGTTTGGGTTCGGGAATATTCTCCACCAGTTCAATGAACTTGCTTGTGGAACAGACAAAATCCCGATCACCGGCAACGAGGAGCTTGGGGCGGTTTTCTTTGAGGAGAAAACCGAAATCATAATGATCCACCGGCGGGGAGATGCCGATCAGCCGTGACGGCCTCGGATCGTCGGATGCGGCACGCAGCCCGACCCAACACCCGAAAGAGTATCCCGCGAGGATGATCCGCCCGGCATCCACCATGGGCTGTTCCGCCAGGTAGTCCACCGCGGCGCGCACGTCTTCGAGTTCATCCACGCCTTGGCCGTGTGAGCCCTCACTCCCGCCGGTGCCTCGAAAATTGAATCTCAGGCACGCAACCCCCCGCTCAAGCAATCCTTTCTTGAGTGCGCTGGTGACACTGTTATACATATTCCCGCCATAGAGCGGATGGGGATGACAGATCACCGCCCCTGCCGCGGGCCCGGAAAGGTCATCGGGGGCCTCGAGCACGCCCTCGAGCACGATACTCCCGCACCTGAAAAAGACTTCGTTTCTCATAACCATACGTACTCCCCGACACGGAACGCCTCACCGACACTTGCAAATCCTCACCTTTCATCAAATCTCGAGTTCCGTAATCTTGTTCAGTCCCATACGAAGCGGCCGAATGATCAGATAGAGCGCCAAACCCAGTGCCGCGAGGAAACATGCGCCGATTGTGACGAAGTCCGCCGCGTTAAGACTTCGGCTGAAATAGCCGGCGGTAACGATACGGTACACCGGATATATCTCGAGGAGAATCACGCCCAAAACGGCCAACCCGCCGTATATCATGGTGAGAAGCCCTCCTATGCCGCTGAAGGCCCGGTTCGGATCGACCTCCTTGAAATCCGCGTAGACAACGCCCATGCCGATTGAGAGGGAAGTCACCCCCACGGTGAGAAACCCGACCGTAACCGTTGAGATGATCGAGATGGCCGGCTCCAAGTCCAACAGGTGGTTGGTCATCAGCACGAGAAACATTCCCAAAACAAACATGGGAACCAGGTAGAAGAAATATTTCACCCAAAGAATCCTGCGCAATCCCACCGGAGACCCCTTAAGGATCCAGAATGCACGTCCCTCCGAGGAAATTGCCGGAAAAAGGAACCTTACGCCCAAAGACGACAAGACGAATCCTGCGAGTCCGATGTTGACGAAGGCGATGGTGTTCTTAAGGAATCTGTTTGCCACCGGGTTGTCGAGAGAAGGCAATACGCTGAAATTATACAAGTACACCATGATCAGTGCGAGCAGCAGCAGGAGTTGGCTCAGCCGACCCCAATCCCGTGCCATGAGAAGGGCCTCCTTGAGCACAACCGCGGCAGTCGGCCTGTCCAGACGCTTGTGGAGCATTCTCGCCAGGAGAGCGATCATCCTGCTTTTACTCAACCGGGCACCTCTGGACTCAAAGGATTTGGAATAGGCAAAAAAATGAACCGCTTCATGGTTGTGGCCCGCCAATCGAAACACGGCCGCTGCGCACGTAACGAGCAGAGCCAGGTAGAACGGAATCCGGTCGAAACCGTAACCGGTAATGTAGGGTCTTAGAATCTCCATTATCCATGTCGTCGGCAACAGGGGCGACGAACCCTCGGACATGATGGAAAGATAGTCCATAATGGATGCGAATCCCTCCGGGTTGAGGAATTCTTCCGGCCTCACCATCCTGAACAGGAGATAGACCCCGATGAAGACAAGGATACCCACGAACACGAACAGGTCGCGGAGTCTTCGCACCGGAAACGTCCGCACGAGGCTCTGAACAAGGAAAATCGATACGGCCGTGGTCAATGTGAGTAAACAGAGGAACGCGGCAAAGCTCAGAACATAAAACACCCACGTAGACTTAAAGACGGTGCCGTAAGCCAGAAAGACGGGCAATCCGAAGACGAGAACCATCCACGAGGAATCCGCCATGGTTTCAATGAATCTCGCCGTGTAGAGAGACCACGGGGGAACCGGAGCCGACATGATCAGTTCGAGGTCCTCCGACAGGAAATAGGTGGAAAACGTCGTGATGATGTTGCTGATGACGAGCACAAAGGCAAACGTGGCGAGAATCATCGACAGGAGCTTGGTCGCGGCAATGGTACCGAACATCTCTTCACCGGTGAAGTATACGAGCGCCTTCACGAACACGATATAGATTGCGGCCCAGAGCCCCACGATCAACAGCGAAACAACGGGTAGCCGAAGTCTCTCCTTGCCCGCTTTGTTGATCTTGTTCCGGAACTTCTTCCAGCGTGGACTCAAAAGGAGAAGAACTCCGTTCATGCTTTTACCTCAACGGTCGGTTTGTTCATGGGAGATTCCACGCATGGAAAGTGCGATGCACCTCGCACGGTCACGCGAACCGGCTCCGCATATGATGAATGTGAAGGAGAGGGTGAAACCGGCCGAGCCTTAGTGCTCCGTTTCCTGATTGCGGTCGCACATTTTCGTCTCGCAGCCGGCTCGGGTGCCGGCAAGAACAAGATCCGGGCACGGAGGCCCGGGCTACGAAGGACTGTCATGAAGCCTTAGACCGGTTTCGTGGGACGGGCCTCCGTGCCCGTCATCTTTAAGGGCGGGCGCGGCCCGCCGTCTGCGTCTTGCCGGCGCCCCTGCCCACAGTTTCAAGCGTCTTCTTTCCCGTGCGGATTCTTGCCTGTTTCTCGGCCCGCCGAATTTCCGTCCGGAGATTCTTTCGGTTCATCGCCGGTTCCGGAACTCCCGGATTGTCTTTCCTCGTCGTCTTCCTTTGACTTTTCAAGCAGATCCGCATAGAAATCCGGGCCGGATCTCTCACCGGATGGGATGAGCATATCCGTACCGTTTCCGGACTGAGCAGCGGTTTCGCCGTGTGAAGGCCGCACATCGACATGAGGAGACGACGACATCCCGGAAGTCGGGGAATCCAAGTCTATACTGTTGCGCAGGTCATTCGTCATTCTTGTGACTTCACGGTACAGTCTTCCCAGAACACGCGCGGTCTCGGTGAGTTGTCGCGGTCCCAAAAGGATCAGGGCCACGAGAAGAATAAGACCCAGCTCCCACATTGATATTCCGAACACAGAACCACTCTCCGTCAACTCTTAATGGTCGAAGTATATCATATTCGCCGAATCCGGCCGGCAGTACCGCGAGCGACTCGACCCTTCACCGTCGATACGGTTGTTGCAGGACGGTCCGTTGGTAATTCCGGAGCAAGTCCGGTCAGATCTCACCTTCGGTTGACACCACCGTGTCCACCTCGAAAATATCCATATAGTACGGTCCTCCGCCCCAGGAGTCGATCAGCAGCGACACGTTTCCGATCAACGCATCGAGCCGCGTGTCAAACGAGGAGAATCCCGTCCGTTCGTCAACGAGACTCGCCATCCAATCCACTGTGTTGGATCTCAGGCAAATCTTCACTTCGAATCCTTGCCCCGCCTTGATCAGAATCACCTGGCCGCAATGGTTGTGTTCCATCGCGGAGGCGGGATGCTTGATGTCGAAGAGCTCCACGTCCCGGCCCCGTATGGTACGGATAAGCTCGACTCTGCGCATCTCTTCATTGAAAAGAGCTTGGGAACTTGCTTGGCATTCGGGGCAGAGTTCCGTCCGATCCGCCGATGAGGCGGTTTCATGAGATCCGCAAAGCGGGCATATGTCGTTTGACGAAGACGAATCAGACATGATGAACCTCCTCCGGTGACAGCTCCGTTCGGCATGAACAAACACTTGAGGCGGACGAAATGTTTACATCACGGTCCGCCGTGCATATAATCACCAACCGACGGCCGAAACGGCGTGCACCCCGGCCGGGTGCGGTCGAGGCCCACAAGCTTGCGGCGAGTCCCAAAAGCCCTGAAAACGCCGCTTGCGTTACGAATGCCCCACTGGGGGATGATACCATTGACCTCTCGCATTGAAAAGGAGAACTGCAATCATGAGGATCGGAAGACTGACAACCCTCGTAGTCGTCTTGAACCTGTGCGTGTCGGCCTCGGCCTACGCCGGCCCCAAAGTCGGTTTTGACGCGGAATCATACGACTATGGAAGAGTTCTCTCCGGTGATACGGTGACAAAGGAGTTTACCTTGACCAACACCGGCGATGAAACTCTCACCATAGAGAAGCTTACATCGAGTTGTGGCTGTACAAAGGCCGTTAAGGGAAGCCGGGAAGTACCTCCCAAGGGAACGACCAAGATCGTGGTCGCGTTCGACACTGCCGGTCTTCGCCCTGGGAGAAAAAGCCAGAGCGTCGGCGTTCACACCAATGACACGTCAAATCCGGTGGTAAAGCTGACCGTGTTCGCCGACGTGGTACGAGAAATCACGGTGGAGCCTCCCAGCTTGGCCAAGCAGTTGCCGGCCTTTACGGACACGGTAACGTTCCCCATGAAGATCACGAATTCCTCGGCAAAATCTTGCACCATAAAGGGGATAAAGGTTCCCAAGGACGGAATCGGCGCCGCGCTCGAGCCCAAGTCCGTGACGGTCAAACCCAACGCAACCGCAACGTTCGATCTGGTCCTCAAACTCAAGAAGGAACCGGGGCGTCACTACTATATGGGCAAGCTTATCCTGGTTCTTGACCACCCAAAAGAACCGGGGGTAGAAATCCGCTACCTCATCAAATTTGCCAAGACGGAGTAACCGGCCCGGATCGCCCCCATGTTCAGGTAGTTGCAACCCACGAGGAGTCGTCTCTCCTATTTTCCGCAAGTCGAGACGCCGTCTCCGGTACGGGAACATCACCGCAGAATGCGGTGGAGGTTTGGCCGCAGGAGCTTTTCCGGTGGGATCCGGTCTTCATGGTGTCGATCAAACGCATGGTCTGGTCGACACCGTATTTCCAAAGCACGAGAATAAGTACGCCCAGCGCGGCCAATCCGAGCACTGACAGTACCACCAGAAGGTACCCGATCCATCGCGCGCCGAGGCTGTCCGAAGAGAGGGGAATTACGAGAAGCAGGAGCACGAAGAACGTCTTTGGAAAAGTTCCCACGCCGGCCAAGAACGTTTGCAGGCAATCCAGCACCTTGATTACAATCTTGAAGCCCCCCCAGACGACTCCTCCGCCGAAGAGCAGCAAGACGGCCATTCGTGAGGCGAACACGGCCGTGGAAGACACCTCGATGCCGCTGAACAGGAAATTGAGCTGAAAGAAGTTTTGTACGTGAGCCAGACCTTCCCAGGGCACTTGCATGAGAATCCTCCAGATGGCCGAATATACGCCGGCAGTTTAACACTTCGCCTTATCGAGGCGAAATATTGTTACTATCTAGGCATATGATTATCCGATTATCAAGTGAAATCTCAGCCTGCCAAGGGAATTGAGATCCACTGCGGCAAATTCAATGGGTTATTGACAAAACCCGCTTCGAACCATAGATTTCTCGTGTCGATTCCCAACCGGCCCGTACGGCGACACCTTGAAAGAGGTTCACGGTTGAAAAAACCTTCCACTCATAATTCCACGAGAATACTGCACGCCGGCATCTGGTCCGGTCTCCTTGCCCTATGCCTGCTCTTGGGCGGGTGTTCCGGATCTCCCGCGCAAAAGGTCGGGAAGGCATGTGAACTCGTGGACGAGGGGGAATCGACCAAGGCCGTCGAAATCCTGGACGAAGTGATCAAGGATACTCCGGGCAACACGGCGGCTCTTATCGCGAGAGGGCGTGCACGGGAACGGGCCGGTGAAAACGATCGCGCACTCATGGATTACACGTCCGCGGTGGACGCCAATGCCGATTCGTATGAAGCCTGGGAAGCAAGAGGCAGATATTACGCCCGCCGGAACGACTATGAGAAAGCTCTGCACGACTTGGACCGCGCGGCCAAACTCGCAAGAGAGCCGGCATCCATCCTCTCCACCATGGGACTGATCAATTTCTACCGGGGAGACTACGAAAAGGCCCGGGTCCACTTTGACGGAAGCACCAAGGCCGACCGCCGGGCCGAGGGGGGGTACTTCGGCAGAGCGGCCATCGCGTTGAAGGAAGGAAAGTACGAGGCAGCCTGCGAGGAAATGAAGCGGCTTCTCAAGATCCATCCCAAAGACGCACAGGCTCTCTTCCGTAGAGGTTTTGCCCATCTCAAGGCCTTGCGGCCCAACAAGGCTCTTGCGGATTTTGATAGAGCCCTTGAACTGGACCCCGACGCGAAGGAGATCTATTGGTATAGAGCCGAGGCTCATCGGGCGCTGAACAACCTCAACCTCGCACTCAAGGATTACGAAAAAGCCGAGGCGGTTGATCCCAACGATGCAATACTGTTCCTCAATCAGGGAACCGTTCTCATGATGCTGGGGCGCAATTCCGAAGCATTGACCAAGTTGAGAAGAGCGATTCTTCTCGACCCGGATAACCCGCTGCCTTATGTCAACCGGGCCGTCCTGCATTTCGGAACGGGAAACCTTGTCGGTGCGCTCAGAGACATCAACAAGGGGCTGGAAATACGCGGCGACGATGCCTGGTTGCTTGTTAAGCGTGCCTTTATCTTCAGGTTCATGTCCCGAGGGGACCGGGCTCTCGCCGACCTGGACACCGCGTTGAAGCTCCAGCCGGAGTATCATGAAGCCCTTCTTCTCAGAGGAAGCCTTTTTTTCAATGCACGGCAGTTGGAGCGGGCCCTGGAAGATCTCCAGAAAGCCGCTCAATTGTTTCCGGACGATCCGGCCGCGAATCAGCTCCTTGCCGAGGCCTATCTGGTGAAGGGCGATACCGCAACGGCACTCAAGCACGTGGAGCAGGCACTGGACAAGGACTCGTCGTTTGTTCCCGCATATATCACCATGGGCGACATTCACTCTTCGGATTCGCATCTGGACCGGGCCGAAGAAGCTTATTCCCGCGCGCTCAACATAGACCCCAACCACTTCGATGCACTGCTCCGCCGAGCGAAGGTCTACATGGAAATCAGCGAGTACGCCAAAGCCGTATCGGACCTCGAGCAAGCCGCCCGCATCAACCCTTACAGGGGAGAACTCTACCGTTTGCGTGCACGGTGTTACGAGGCGCTGGGCCAGGGTGAAAAGGCGAGGCAGGACACGTGGCGGGCCAGGGTATTTGCCCACCGCTGAGTGTCCTGTTTCCTGAACCGGCATGATCGGGGCGATCACAACTAAGCATGAAAGCCCGAGGACTCCGAGCCGAAGACCGGGCAGAGCCCGGTGGATAGGCTTTCCCAGGCAGGAGCCTGGGAACGAGAAGGAAGGTCGGAAAACCTTCTTTGGTAGCGCCGGCCTCCGTGCCGGTACTCTTTGATCATGCGCCCGGCAGGGACGCCGGGACGCTACCATAGCCCGGCAGCGGCGTAGGATGTGGTGAATCCCGCCTCAGCGGGATGAACCGCATCTGTCGCGGCCGGATTACGGAAAAGGTTCCGTTCCGCGGTTCTTCGGTAGCGCCGGCCTCCCCGCGTTCCGCGAGGTTTCTTCTCCGGGAACGCCCGGCAGGGCCTCCGTGCCGGCTGCCTCCGCTCGGCAGGAACGCCGGGACGCTGCCGTATCGGCTCGGACTCATCGTTCGTCTATGATGCGTTTGGCCTTCCCGATGCTTCGTTCAATGGACTCCTGCGGAACGATGTTGACCGGAACATTAATGCCGATCACCTGCTGAATCCGAACGGAGATCTTCTTGGCAAGCTCGTCAATCTTCGCCTGACCGGCCTCGTAAACGGCTTTCCTTGCTTCCGTATCCACCTCGATGTGATCCATGTAGCCTTTCTTTTTCAGATGGATCTGATACAGCGGCTCCACCTCATCGAACTCCATGAGGACGGCTTCCACCTGGGAAGGAAAAACATTGACGCCGCTGACGATCATCATGTCGTCGGATCTGCCCAGGATCTTGTCCATGGTGATGAGAGTCCGGCCGCATTCGCATTTTTCCCGGTGAAGGGTACAGATATCACGGGTCCGGTACCGGATCATCGGCATCGCACGTCTCTGCAAAGCGGTAAAGACGAGTTCTCCTTCCTCGCCGACTCCCACCGGCTCCAAGGTCGAAGGGTCGACGATCTCGGGATAGACATGATCTTCATTAACGTGGATATTGTAGTACTCGCACGTGAAGGACACTCCGGGTCCCATCAGTTCCGTCAGACCATAGTGTTCGTAGGCGTGAATTCCCCCTCGCCGTTCGATATCGCTGCGCATTTCAATGCTCCACGGCTCGGCTCCGAAGTGACCGGTCTTCAGGGTGGAGTTCCGGATATCGATTCCCATCTTCTCCGCTTTTTCAATAATGGTCATGCAATACGACGGCGTGCAGCAGAGGGCCTGGGTACCGAAATCCTGGATGAGCAGAATCTGCCTGTCGGTCATTCCGGCCCCCGACGGAACAATGGCACAACCGATCTTCATCGCGCCTTGGAGGAATCCCAGGCCTCCGGTGAACAGTCCCATCCCGTAGGCGTTCTGCAGGATTGTATCCGGTCTGACTTCCTGAGCCCACAGGCCGCGGGCCATACAGTCGGTCCACTGTTCCAAATCGGCGGCAGTGTAAGGGCCGGTAATGGGCTTTCCCGTCGTACCGGAAGACGCGTGGATGCGGACTACTTCCGACATGGGAACCGCACACAGGCCGAAGGGATAATTGTCTCTGAGGTCGGTCTTGACGGTGAAGGGGAATTTTGCAAGGTCTTCGATCTTCTTGAAATCCGACGGCTTAACCCCCTTTTCGTCGAAAGCCTTCGTGTAGAACGGGACCTTTTCGTACACCCATTTCAGCGTCTCTTCCAGTCTCTCGGTCTGGAAGGCCCTCATCTGACTATCGTTCATGACTTCGAACTTTTCATCCCAAAACTTCTTTGACATGCGGTTCCTCCTGGACGATCCTTTTCTATTTTCCTGTGGGCAGTGCGAATCACGGAAGGGCTCTCTCTCAGTAGACTTTAGGGAATTACACAATAGGTGTCAAGCCAAAAAGGGGGGATAGTTCACGACTCCGGCCTCCTGTTTCCAAGGGAATACGAAACTTCAGAGGACTGAAAAGACGCTCCCCGTCGCCGATGGATCTCATTGGGGACGGTGCGTCAGTCGAGTAGCGTCTTCATGCGGGATGCGACGTCTTGGCTCAGTGTCTTTTCGAGTACCGGAACAACATCGGGAGATGACGCCTGTCCGGTGAGCTTGAGTATCACCGTCACCGGAGTCCTCTTGATTTCATTCCCGTCGGATTTGTCCGAATCCTTGTCCGGCTCGCCCAGGCCGAGTCGCTTGAGTTCCTTGTCGACTCCGAGTGCCTTCAAGAGTCCTTCATGCTGCTTGACCAGTTTCTTCACCTCAGGGATCTTTCCAATGACGCTTGGGGCAATCGTATAGGTCTTGATTCCAAGGAGGAGGTCGAGATCCGTGGTCTTCAGCCGGCACTTGCCCATTGCACCGAGTGCCAGATCCCGGCCCTTCAGTTGAAAGTCCTCGGTTACCGCTGTTCCCGAGCTGATCGTGATCGATCCCGTTGCCGAATCGAACCCCTGGGTGTCGCCAACGCTTCCGGATTGCCCCGGACGGAACAGTGCGTCCAGCAGCTGCCGTGCCTGACCCAACGAGCGCTGCAACCGGCCTGCCTGGATACTTCCCTTTCCCATCTGCAGGGAGACCCGGCCGTTCATCGTGTCCGGCGATTGAATCCTATTGAGCTTTCCTTTCACGGTCACGGGGCCTTCAACCGGCCCCTTGATCTCCCCCGTAAGTCCCGAAGATTCCAGAAAGTTCCCGTCGCTCTCCACGGATCCTCTCACGTTTTCCACCTTCCATGCGGCATTGCGTGGACGGAAATCAACGTTGACAAGCCGCACTTTCCCATCCGCAACAGGGCCTTTGCCCGACGGCCTCAGGTTCACGGTGAAATCAATGGGGCCTTGAAGCCCCTTGTCTGCAAGCGCCGGAAGCAAGCCGGCCAACTGCTTCGACTCGGCATTTCTCGACGAAAGCGTCAGGCCGCGGAACTGTCCGTGCTTGTCTCTCAAACTCCCGCTTCCGGTGACTACGAGCCCAGGGAGGGTCAACTTCCCGTCCGTCATGGTCAGTTCTTCCAACGCCCACTTCCCCGATGCCGTCAGGTCGGCCTTGACGCCGCCCGGCTTCCTGAACGCTCCTTGCACCTGGACATCCAGATGGGTCAGTGGAACATCCAGTGACCACGCCAATGCTTTCACCGATCCTTTGAAGCCGGCCTGCACCTGAGTGCTTCCAACAATCTCCACGCCCCGGGGAATATCCAGCCCCATGAGCACGAGCATGGTCTTGTCCAGGTTCAGAACAGCCTTGCCGTCGATCCTGGGGGATTTCGAGTCCACATCCGCGATGTCTGCTCTGGCGATTACGACGTCTCTCGTACCGGATCCCCGTCTCACCGCGAGCACGGCATCCTTGAGGTCGGTTCCACCAGGACCGAGCAGGACCTTGGAGGCAAAATCAACCGAGCACTTCGGCAACCGTGGACCGTCGGGCCTCACTCTCACCGTTGTCCCGCTGAGTCCCAGACGCACTTCCGCAGGAGGAATCCGGCGCTTCGTCCCTTCGCCGCGTGACGGAAGGAAGTTTCCCTTGATCGACACGGTCCCTTTGTTTCCGGGGGTCTTCTCCACGTACGGAGTCCATCCGATCTTTACCGGTGTCAAATCACCCGTTAAATCAACCCAAAGTGCGTCCCCTTTGCCTCTCCCGCGGCCTTGAACGGGTATGACGCCCTGAAGCGCAAGCTCTTTCGGAAGCCTTACCCCGAAGGCTCCCAACCAGGCCGGATCCAAATTCACCCTGCTCTCGAAATCGTATTCCCGATCGCTTGACAGAGGGTCCACAATGGTGCCGGCCAGAGTTGCCAGCGTCGTTGATGATGAAATCTCCACGCTTTCCACTCGCAGCAGATCGGGGGAGAATTGCATCTGACTCCATATTCTCACTTTCGGAGCGATCTTCCGAAAACGGCCTTTAGGTACGGCCTCTTCCAACCCGATATTGCCTTGAAGCTTCCATGCGTCTCCCGGGGCCCAGCTTCCCTCCACGCTCGCCTTCAGCGTTCCCGCCCCCGAATCCAGAGGAAACCCGTCGGGCACATAATTGCTGAACAACCGGAGCGGCAGCCTGTCGCTCTCTCCCGTCCCTTGAACCCGTTTCAACGCCGAGAAGTCGCGAGCGGCCACGGCCGTCCCCTGGAATTTCAGTTGAGGCGCTTCTTTCGATTTCCCGCTCACCTCGACCTTAAAAGCTATGCGCGTGTCGGCGTCGTTCTTCCAGGCGATTTCCGCGCGGCTTGACGCAACATCGAACTGCTCAACCAGACGCGCCCACGGAGGAACGTAGTCCTGCAGTCCCTTGAGGTCCAGAGACTTCAACGAGACGACAATATCGGCCGATTGCAGCCGCGAGAAATCCTCGGCCGGTGTGAGCGTCCCGTCGGCATGTATCGGGCTCTTGCCCTTACTTCCACTGGTGATCTCAGCATCGAGATTCAGTGAGAAACCGTTTCCGGGCTTCTTCCGATGCAGCGTGCAGTTGATATTGTTAAGGGCCGTCCGGGCGGGTTCGCCTGGAACGATTTCCCTGTCTATCAATTCCACGCTCGCATCGACCACTTTCAATTCGTCTATGGACCATTTCAGGCGCTCGTCGAGATCGCCGGCGGGAGCGGCCTTTGGCGGCAAGCTTCTTTCCGCCGCAGCGCCTCCCGGTGTTTCCCGTTGTCCGGCATCCTGCCGACTCACCTCCGACGGGCGGGGCTGCGGGGCGGGGACAAAGGGGTTTTCCACACTCCCGTCCTGAGCCCTCCGGACAACAACCTTCAATCTCCGGATGACAACGGACTCTATCAAGACCTGCCGGGTGAATAGAGAAGTCAAGGATGGAGAGAATGCAACCGTGCCGGCCTGCAGGAGACTCTTGCCCTCTTTGGAGCTTATGGAGACTCCTTCGAGGCTAAGATTGAGCAGCCCGGGAAAAGACATTGAAACCTTGAGAGCACCGAGCCTCACGCTGTGACCGGTCAGTTCACTGAGTTTGTCCCGCAGGCTGTTCCGTATCAAATCGGTTTCGGGAAGGAACCGTATTGCGACGGCCGTTGCGATGACCACCGGCACCAATACAACCACCGTGACGATAAGTATCTTCTTGAAATGACGCATCGTGTGAGCTCCTTACGGCCCCATATCAATCTTGGGCCGCCGGGTCAAGACCCGCACGTGCTTCCCCGCGCGGTTCCGATGATCCCCTCCGCAGCGTCTGTAGAGACATAAACCGTTATGACCCGCTAGACGGACTCGCCCATGTTGACAGATGTGGACAAAGATTTCAATGTTGGTGTATACTGGATCCGGGACTCCGCAAGAACGGTACCAAGCCTCTTTTGCAGTACATCCCATACGCGCGTAAAGCCGATCCGTGTGTAAAGGATCACGCTGCCTCGCGTGGCTTTGTATGCCGGGTAGTGGGGCGCCCGGCGTTGACAACAGGCTGTGGGAGGACTATAAGATTGGTATGGGCAAGAAAATATTCGCAGTTGGAGACATCCACGGCTGCTTCGACAAACTTGATGCAATGATGAAAATACTCCCTTGGGACAGAGATGCGGGAGATCTGCTGCTCTTCATTGGGGACTACGTTGATCGGGGGCCGAAGTCGAGGGATGTGGTGGAGTTCTTGGTATCGCTTAAGAAACGTGGGGGCGATTTTGTGTTTCTCAAGGGCAACCACGAAAAGATGCTGCTCGACTACTATATCCAGCAGAAGGACCAGATGCTCTACGTGGCCAACGGAGGCGCCGAGACAATAGCGAGCTATGTGGAAGGCGGAATCGGCAGGAAAGCTTTCATCCTTCCGGAAGATCACCTGGAGTTCCTCCTTTCTCTCAAACTCCACTATGAGACCGACGACTACATCTTCGTCCATGCAGGGCTCAGGGACGGAATCGCCTTGGAAGATCAGAACGAAGAGGATTTGCTCTGGATACGGGAAGAGTTCATCTATTCGGCGTTTGACTGGAACAAAAGAGTGATCTTCGGGCATACCGCGCTGGAAACGCCTTTTGTCACCCCCGGAAAGATCGGTATCGACACCGGCGCGGTGTACGGAAACAAACTCACTGCCGTGGAACTGCCCCGCATGAAGTTTTACCAAGTTTAGGTGCCGGATTTCATATACCGCCATGACCTATGGTCGCACCTGAGCGCGAAAATCCCTCGTGGGACGGGCGTCCCTGCCGGCGGCCCCCGTGGCTATACCATTAAACAGAGAGACCCGACTGAAGATAGGCCGTTATTTGGTGACAGGTTCAACGCCTTCTACCTCTGCCACCCGAGAATCTTCACAAGCCAATCTTCGAGTATCTTGATGCATCTCGGGTCAAGCCTCAGCCTGTGAACCCCTCCGGGGATGACGGCAAGCTCGGAAATGCCCGAGGGCGCGCGGTCGACGAGATCGTGGGCATGCTCTATGGGGATCAGCTCGTCCTCGTCTCCGTGAACCACAAGGAAGTGTTTTCCCTTGAAATGGGCTATCCACCGGCGGGGCTCAATCTCCTCAAACCCCTGCAACCACTTGTCGACGTCCCGGGGAAAATCCTGGTCCTTGAACAGACCGCGCTCCCTGAAATCGGCAACGATTTGCTCCGGCTCGGCCTTGAAGAGCTTGAAATGGGCAGGGGTGCCGACCACCGCAAGCCCGAAAACATCGTCATTGTCCGCGGCGACCTGAATGGCCGCGGCACCCCCTCCGCTGAATCCCAGGATGATCAGACGCGTCGGATCGATGTGCGGGGTGTTGAGGGCCGTTTCAACCACGGCCTCGAGGTCGCGCGTCCAGCCCATCATGTCGAAATTTCCTTCCGATTCTCCGCATCCTCTGAAATTGAATACTATTGTGGCCAGTCCCAGGGATGAGAAGCGGCGTGCCAACCCTTCGTAGCCCGGGTCGTCGGGGGGCCTTTGGGCACCGCTTCCCGGGATGCCGTGACAGATGATCAGGGCCGGATACTGCTTTGACGGATGCTCCGAAGGGAAGAGAATCCGTCCCCGAATGTCATTGCCGTCACACTGCGCCCTAAAGCGGACGGGCTTCCACGCCCCTTCGGGATCAACCTCCGCAAACCTGGCCTTTGGTTTGTCAAACCGCAACACATCGAGAAGCTTGCCGAAAAGTATTCTGATCAAGTTACCTTCCATAGAGACCTCCGAGCACTGGAATCACGTCGCTGCATGCCCGTGCCTGCTCGTTGGGAAGCGGATCCTCTTTTCCCTCCGTCCGACGGTCCGGACGGTTGGGGGATCAGGAGATATCCTGATGAACTCTGCACGTGTTCGTGTATGCACGATGCGACGACGACGAAACGAATCCGGGAAGGCACATCGACCCGCCCGCAGCGCTATTTATTTTCAGAGAGTCACTATCACAGATCCGTGACCAACTCTGCAAGAAAAACTCCATACCGCCGGCGGGAGATCAAGACACCCGGGAAGTTCCTCGGTCCCGGGGTGATGTTCCACAGGCAGGCCTCATGCCCGGCGACATTGCGGATCCGCTGCGGGCTGTGGGGTCATGACGCGCTGCGTGACGGCATATATAGTGACTGTCGCAGAATAAATCTTTCATCGTTCCGGCTTACTATTCCGGCCTTGAAAGACCGGTCTACTCTCATACGGTCCCTCCGGGACGTGCATGATCGATTGCCCCGACAGGGGCTGTTGAGAGTAGCCCGGTACTTCAGTGCCGGGGCAAAAGCCAAGCGAGTAGTCTCACGATCGTTCGGTGACCGACATGGTTGTAACAGTTGTTTTGGGACAGACACATAGTGACTGTCCGGCAATAAGCGTATCAACGGTGACAGATCTTCGTGGGGTCCCGCGGAACGCGGGATGCCCGTCGGCGTCCGCAGTATTCAAGGAACGACACTATAGAGTCTTCTTTCTTGTGATTGTCTCCATTACGGGCGGCGTAAACCCTCGACGGCGACGTTGGGGACGTCCCTCACCCTGCATTTCTGCGGGGATGGGATTCTTTGAAAAATGCTTGACACGCGAAAAGGAGGTGTTAGTATATAGATCGGTGTGTATATTGCCGCGGCCGTGCCGGGGACAGTACGTTCCAGATGTTCCCGCTGCAATGTCCGTACGTGTCGCGCAGGCGGTTGCCGTTACAACTTCTTCGGATTCCGGAACCTTGGAGACGGACCGGAGCCGAGCGCAGCGAAAATTTCTTGTCTGCCGGGAAACCAGAGTGCCTAGTCGACCACGAAGTTCAAATCCAGCGAAGAAACGCAAGGAGCCCGTGAGGACGAGCAAGGAGGAAATCCAGGAAAAGGCCATGGAATTGTTCTTGAAAAAGGGATACCACGGCATGTCGACGACCGACCTGTGCGAAGCCTTGGGAATATCGAAACCCACATTATACTGGTATTTCAAGGACAAGGAAGACATTCTTTTCTCGGTCCACAAAGATAGGCTCGAGAGCCGGGTACGGCCGATACTGGGCCGGATGGAAGAGACGGACGACCCCCTGGCCAGACTCCGGATCTTTATTCACGAGTACACCAGAGCCGTATGTCTGTACCCGGATACCAAGGTGCTCATCAATGAAACCGCGTATCTCGCTCCGGAGCATTTGGCGTGGGTTCGCAAGCTTTGGACCAAACCGCTCGACTTGCTTCGGCAGGCGCTTCGCGATCTCAAAGAGGAAGGAAAGGTCAAAGACACATCCGATACCTTTGCGGCGTTCAGCCTCATCGGTATGGTCATGTGGACCTTCAACTGGTTCGATCACTCCAGACCGGAGAGTATCGGGGAGTTGACGGACACAATAGAAGAGATCTTTTTCTCGGGACTCTTGAAGGCCGGTATTTCGTGGCGGACCTCCGGTCTCGGCAATCAGGAGCGAACGAAGACGAGGACTCCAAAGAGAACGCCGGGTGAGGACGTCTCGGAGCGGGCCGCGGCAACCCCGGCAAGAAGGGCGAGGAAGCGGACAGGCTGACCGACAGAAAACGGGAGGGCGGTACCGAGGCGTCTGCGTGTAAAGTACGGATTCAGCCGCTCCGGAATAGGCGGCTGCTGCACTATACAGACCTGTCTATATAGTGAGCGCCCAACGACGAGGTCATGGATCACGATCGGCCTGGTCCACTCTAATAGTGGGGACAACGAGTCCCCGACACGAAAGATCCGGCTAAGTGCCCCGTTTCCTCGTTACGGTTGCGGATTTTGTAACGAACCACACATGCAAATTACATGGAGGATGCCCATGACAACCTTTTACCGGAGACTCTCGCAATTCGACTACCTGTGTCCTGCGGGTTTCTCGGAACTCTGGGACTTGATGCGGGGTACCAACGGCACGGGATACAAGGTCTTTGCCGGCGGCACGGACGTAATCCCGAACATGAAGAGGCGCAAGGGTGAGATCCCCAAGACCCTCATTGATCTCAAAAAGATTCGGGAACTTGACTATATTCGCTACGATCCGGGCATAGGGCTTGAAATAGGCGCGCTGGCCACAGTGTACGCAGTGGCGCACTCGTGCCTGGTCCGGGAGCACTATCCCGCTCTCTCCGTCGCTGCCGGGGAAATCGGTGCCGTGCAGATTCAACATCGCGCGACGGTAGCCGGCAACATTTGCAACGCTGCACCTTCGGCCGACACAGCTCCCGCGCTCCTCGCGTTGGACGCGCGCGTCCGCTGCCTGTCGCAGGCCGGCGAGCGCATTGTGCCGCTCAAGGATTTCTTTGCCGGACCTCTTCAAACCACGCTTGCCAAGGGCGAGATCGTAACGGCAATCCTCGTCCCGGAGTCCGCGGCCGGTCCCGGGAGTTGTTACATCAAGCTGTCCCCGAGGCGGAGATTGGACCTGGCCGTGGTCGGCGTCGCGGTGTCTCTTTCTGCTCTTGACGGCAGGTGTGAAGACATCCGGATCGGTCTCGGAGCCGTAGCACCCACTCCCATGAGGGCGTTGTCCGCGGAGGCCGCCCTTCGGGGAGCGGAACTGTCACAAGACAATATCGAGCGCGCAGCCCGGGCTGCCGCCGAAGAGTGCCGTCCGAGGGACTCCATTCGAGGGTCCGCCGCGTATCGCAAAGCCATGGTGGGCGTTTTGACGGCGAGGGCGATCCGGCAGGTCCTGACCGCGCCCGCATCGGGAGAAAGTTTGCCAACATCGGGAGACTGCAGATGAAACAGATCGAAGTTACCGTCAACGGAAAGCTGGAGAAGATCGAAGTCCGGCCTTCGGAGACGCTTCTCGAAATGATCCGGGAAAGGCTGCACCTCACGGGTGCAAAGGAAGGGTGCGGCGTCGGTGAATGCGGGGCATGCACCGTCGTCATGGACGGCCTTACGGTGAATAGTTGCCTCATTCTGGCCGTCGAGGCGGACGGGAAATCCGTCACGACCGTGGAAGGCGTCGGTTCCAGAGAGAAACTCAACCCGGTTCAAGAAGCGTTCGTCAAGCATGGAGGCATGCAGTGCGGATTTTGCACGCCGGGAATGATTGTGTCGGGGACCTACCTGCTGACAAAGAACCCTCGGCCGACGGAAGACCAGATTCGTGAAGGCATCGCCGGCAACTTCTGCCGGTGCACCGGTTACACGAAGATAATTGAATCCATCGACGCGGCCGCGGGGAAAACGAGCGAGGGAGGAGAGTCGTAATGGAAGAATATTCAGTAATCGGCAAGCCGATACCTCGTGTCGACGCCGTCGAGAAGGTAACCGGCGACGCCAAGTTTGCCGCGGACTTTTCGTTCCCGGGGATGCTGTGGTGCAAGATGCTTCGTAGTCCGTACGCCCATGCGCGTATCCTCAACATCGACACGAGCAGGGCGGAGAAACTTCCCGGGGTAAAGGCCGTATGTACCGGGAAGGACTTCAACGGGTGGACCTGGGGATTCATGCCTCAGACGCGTGATGAACCCCCGCTTGCCGTGAACAAGGTGAGATACTTTGGTGAGGCGGTGGTTGCCGTTGCAGCTGTAGACGAGGAAACGGCGGAACAGGCCACGGAACTTATCCGCGTCGATTATGAGGAACTTCCGGGAGTGTTCGACCCGGAGGAGGCCATGAAGCCGGGCGCCCCCGCGGTGCATGATTACGTCCAAAACAATCAGAGCTGGGAATTCCACATGGACTACGGGGACGTGGACAAGGCGTTCGCGGAATCGGATATCGTCCGTGAAGACCGTTTTCAGACGGGCAAGGTCGTTACCGGGTATCTCGAGCCGCCCGCGGCCATCGCCCTGTACGACGGCAACGGTATTACCTTGTGGGGCGCCAAACAGAGCCCGTATTTCGTATACCGTCATTTGGCCGCGTGCTTCAACCTGCCTCTGAACAAGATCCGGGTCATTCAGCCGTTCGTAGGCGCCGGCTTCGGAGGAACGAAGAACGACTCGGTAGCCGGAGACTTCTGTTCGGTGCTCTTTTCCAAATGGACCGGCCGGCCGGTGAAGTTCGTGTACAGCATGGAAGAAGTTCTCACCACAGCCAGACGTCGGCACAACATGATCGTACACAGTAAGATGGGCATGAAGAAGGACGGAACAATCCTGGCCCTCCAGCAAAAGATCATCGCCGAAGGAGGCGCGTATACGGCAATCGGCCCGTTGACTCTGTACCTGACCGGCGCCATGACGACGCTGCCGTACAAGCTTCCCAATTTCAGACACGACGCATACCGGATCTTCACCAACAACCCCGTCAGTGCGGCCATGCGGGGTCACGGCGTGACCCACACCCGTTTCGCTGCCGAGATCCAGATGGACATGATCGCGGAGGAACTCGGCATAGATGCCATGGACATCCGCCTTAAGAACGCCGTCAAGGCTCCCCACGAGACCATCAACCGCGTGACGGTGAAAAGCTGCGGACTTACCGAAGGGCTCGAGACCCTGACCACTACGGAAATGTGGAAACGTCGGGGCAAAGGGTCCTCATCCGGCCGAGGCGTGGGGCTTGCCGCCGCGTCCTACCTGGGCGGTGCCAGGCAACTGGGGCATCAGTCCTGCGCGGCACTCCTGAGGCTTTGCGAGGACGGAACCGTGAACTATCTCACCGGGGCAACCGACTGCGGACAGGGATCGGACACGGTGCTGGTTCAAATGGTGGCGGAAGATCTGGGACTCCGGATGGAAGACGTAAACATCAAACGGGTAGATACTGCGATGACGCCCTGTGACCCGGGAAGCTACGGAAGCCGCGTAACCATTCTCGCAGGTGCTGCGGCCCGGAAAGCGGCACAGGACATCAAGAATCAGCTCTCGGAGTTTGCCGCCCGGCAATGGAAAGTCAAGCCCGAGGAGATCATGTTCCGGGACCGGAAGGTATTCGTCAAAGACCGGCCCGATCAGTCCATGCCGTTTTCAAAACTCGCCAAGATAGCCTGCTACTCCGGGTCCGGTGCCGTGATTATGGGGAGAGGATACTCTCGGTACGGCTTGGAGCGGTACGACTGGGACAAGGGACTCGGCAATCCCGGCACCTCCTACAGCTTCACGGCACAACTGGCCGAAGTGGAGGTGGATCTCGAGACGGGAGTCGCGCGGTGTGACGGGACTATTCTTGCCCATGACTGCGGACGCCCGTTGAACCCGATCAATGTCCACTCCCAAAACCATGGAGGCACCATTCAAGGGCTCGGTCAAGCGCTCTACGAAGAATTCCTCATGGATGAGGGCAAGACGAGAAATGCGACCTTGACCCATTATAAGATGCCCCTTGCCACCGATGTCCCGCGAGTGGAAGTTATCGACATAATCACGGAAGATCCCGACGGACCCTTCGGTGCGAAAGAGGCGAGCGAGGGCTGCATCGTCAGCACGCCGCCTGCCGTGGTCAGTGCACTGAAGGACGCAGTGGGAATCTGGTTCAAGACTCTTCCGGTAACCCCGGAGAAGATCTACTGGGCTCTCCAGGAGAAAAAGAAGGCACAGGACGGATAAGGATCCTCGTCCGCCTGAGAAGCGCCTGCCGTATCTGTGGGCCGGCCCGTCCGGGGGCCGGCCCATGATTGCGCGCAGAGGAGGCGTACCTTTGGAACCCGGCAAGCCAGACGACGCGGCCCGGCCGGGCCGCTATGCACGCCAGATCATTCTTCCCGGATTCGACCGGGAAGGCCAGGAAAGGCTTGGCCGGTCTCGGGTGCTTCTCCTGGGGGCCGGCGGACTTGGGAGTGTATGCGCCCAGTACCTGGTCCGCGCCGGTGTCGGCAGTCTCGTGCTCGTCGACAACGGCAAGGTGGACCTGCCGGACCTCAACAGGCAACTGCTTTATGTTACGGGAGATGTCGGTGAACCAAAAGCCCGGGTCGCAGTGAGACTCTTGAGGGAAATCAACCCGGAAGTTCGGGTGGAGGGAATCGAGGAGGATATCTGCAAAGCCGAATTACCGAGGCTTGTTGCCGATGCCGACGTAGTGGTGGATGCACTGGACAACTTTCCGGCCCGAATGATGGTGAACGAGGCATGTTGCCGGTACGGCAAGGTTCTCGTGCACGGCGGGATCCTCGGGACACGGGGCACGGCGTCGGTGGTGGTGCCGGGAGACGGGCCATGTCTCCAATGCATGTACGAAGCGTACGATCTCACTCCACCCGCCCTCCCCCTTCCCGTGCTGGGTCCCACCGCAGGCATCGTCGGCAGTATTCAGGCAACGGAGACTCTTCACATCCTCCTGGGGGCCCGGCCGGCCCTCCTCGGGAGACTGATCCTGTTCAACGGCACATCGATGAACTTCTCCTATCGACCGGTGAAACGCAAACTGGATTGCAGCGTATGCAGGGACGTTCGGTCAGCGTCGGGAGATTCAGGAGGTCGAAAACTATGACGGAAATCTTGGTGCAGTCCAACTTCGCTGGAGCGAAACGGAAGATCAACGGCAATCGGGGGACATGATCCGATTTTGCGAACGGCGCCATGCGACCTCGCAAAACTCGGAATCGTGTCCCCGGATTGCTGCTTGCAAGGTTTGTTTTGGGACAGACACTTAGATCTTCCCGCGGAAACTCCGAGCCTCGGTTCGTGCCTCACCGCACTGGAAGATGTCCATGGAGGTCAAAGAGAAGCAACGGTAAACAAAAGCATTCGTGTCTCGATCTAATCGAGACAAAGAACAAAGGGAGGAAATGGAGCTATGAAACGTCTGCTGAGTATGGTGTTTTTGGCATCTGTGGTTCTTGCTGTTACCTTTGTGCCGGCTTCGGTCAGTAGTGCTGAAGAAAAGGTAATAAAGTTGAAAGTGAGCAACTGGTTTCCCGTGGGTTGCAGGCAAGATCTCGTCTTGCACGAATGGTGCACGGATCTGGAAAAGCGATCAGGAGGCAAGGTAAAGGTAAACTACTACGCGGGCGGTACTCTCGTTCCGGCTGCACAATCGTACGATGCCGCGGTGAAGGGAATTGTGGATGTCGGCAACTGCGTCCTGGGGTATAGTATGGGGCGATTTCCCTTTTCCCAGGTGCTGGATCTCCCGCTCGGTTTTCCCTCGGGCTCCGGTCCCACCAAGATAGCTAATGAGTTCTACCAGGAATTCAAGCCCAAGGAATTTGACATTGTGAAGGTACTGTGGCTCCACGAAGGGCCTGGTGGGTTCCTTCACACGTCAACCAAGCCCGTGACCAAACTTGAAGACCTCCCAGGGTTGAAGCTGCGGTGTTACGGCTCGAACGCCAAATTCGTAGCCGCCCTCGGGGCCGCTCCTGTAGCCATGCCAATGCCCGAAGTCTATGATGCCCTATCAAAGGGAGTGGTAGATGGACTGCTTGCCCAGTTTGAACCTCTAAAGGGGTTTCGTATCGGAGAACACATAAAATATACAACCGAGAACCGAGATTCAGCGTGGTCGGCAGCCTTCGTCGTTGTTATGAACAAGAAGAAATTCGATTCGCTTCCCAAGGATATCCAAGCGATCATCGATGAACTGAGTCGCGAGTATATCGAGAAATATGACAAGCATTGGACCGAAATAGACGCCGAGGCCAGGGAATGGATGGCAAAAAGAGGCGACAAATTCGTTTCCCTGAGCCCGGAAGAAGAAGCTCGGTGGTATGAAAAGGGCTCCAAACCTCTCATAGAAGCTTATGTCAAGGAAATGAAAGCAAAAGGGCTTCCCGGAGAAGAAGCAGTCAAGTTCCTCAAAGAATCCATAAAGAAATACAAGAAACAGCCTGAGAAATAAGCCGTGTCGCCCCAGGCTGTGCCCCGAAACGTGTGTTCGCAGTTGATGAGGGAGGGCCCGATGGAAAGGTTTTTTCGAGCAACCAGAACATTCAGCAATACCTTGAACGTTATTGGGGCTGGTCTGCTTACATCCATGATGCTGCTTACAGTTGTCGATGTCGTCTTACGTTACCTTGGAAGGCCCATCACGGGCACCTTCGAGCTGACGGCATTTGCCGGCGCGTTGGTTGCCGGTCTTGCACTGGCAAAGTCTTCTCTCGATGGTGCCCATGTAAACGTAGACATAGTCATCGAGGCTGTATCTGCAAGAAGAAGGAAGATACTCCTTGTCTTCAATAGACTGCTCGGCATTGGGGTATTCGGCGTACTGACCTGGGCCCTCTTTCTGAAGGGGAATGACCTCTACAGTACCGGCGAAGTGTCGCTCACTCTGTCTGTTCCATATTACCCCGTCGCGTACGCCTTGTCGCTGTGCTGCTTAGGCGAATCGTTCGTGCTCCTTTCGGATATGCTGAAGACGGTTTCGGGAGAGAAAGATGAATGAAGTAGTATTCGGCTCGCTTGCTCTGCTGGTGCTCCTGATCCTCTTCCTGACGGGGATTGAACTGGCCTTTGCGATGGCCGTCATTGGATTCCTTGGATTCGGCATACTCAATGGCTTTGATGTCGCTATTAGCATGATGGCAAATGACTTTCTCGACTCCCTTACGTCTTACGGGTTGACGGCCATACCCCTTTTCGTGCTCATGGGTCAGATCGCATTCAACGCGGGTATAGCGAAGCGGTTATACGACACGAACCACAAGTTCCTGGGACACATCCCCGGTGGGCTCGCAATGGCCACAGTGGTAGGGGCAACAGTGTTCAAGGCGATTTGCGGGTCCGTGGTGGCAACTTCGGCCACCTTTGCAAGTGTGGCTATTCCGGAAATGAACCGGTATGGATACAGCAAGAAGCTTTCCACCGGAATCGTCGCCACGGTAGGAACGCTGGGGGTACTTCTTCCGCCGAGCATAACACTTATCGTTTTCGCAATCATTACATCACAGTCCATCGGCAAGCTTTTCGTGGCCGGCATATTGCCGGGCCTCATTATGGCATCGTTCTTTGTTATCGTAATCCTGGGGTGGTGCAGGATCAACCCGAAGCTCGGACCAAAGAGTACAAAGTATTCCTGGCCGGAAAGAATCAGGTCGCTTCCCGACGTGATCTGGCCCATAGTAATATTCCTGCTCTTAATCATCGGGCTCATGAATGGTGTCTTCACGCCCACGGAAGCAGGTGCCGTAGGGGCCTTTGTCGTCCTCGTCCTGTGTGCCCTTAAGAGAGACCTAGGGCTAAAAGAATATATGCAATCTGTCAGGGAAGCATTGCGCACTTCCTGCATGGTGCTCTTGCTCATTGCATTTTCGACCGTGCTGGGGCACTTCATTGCCGTCACCAATATACCTCAAGCATCCGCAGATTGGATTATGAGCCTTCCGTTCCCCCGAGCCGCGATAATGATCCTCATTCTTTTGGTCTATCTCTTAGGGGGCTCTTTTGTCGATGACTTGGCTTTTATGATCCTGGCCACCCCCATTCTTTTCCCTGTTATCCTCAGACTGGGTTATGATCCCTTGTGGGCCGGAATCATGGTGGCTTGTACCGTATGTATCGGCTCCGTCATCCCCCCCGTAGCAATATGCGTATTCGTAGTCAAGAACATTACGAAGGAGTCAATGGGCCTCATTTACAGCGGTGTGTACCCGTTTCTGACAGCCATGATCTTGGCTATGGTTTTGTTGTTTCTGGTCCCCAGCCTGGCTACCTATCTGCCCGGCGTGTTGGTGAAATGAAGGATTGCATTATGGCGGCCTCTCGACGGAAAGATCGCCACTCCTCGGGAGACAAATTCTGTTTAACGGCAACTCAATGGACTTCTCCTATCGCACGGTGAAACGCAAACTGGATTGCAGCGTATGCCGGGACGTTCGGTCAGCGTCGGGAGATGCAGGAGATGAGAAACGATGACGGAAATCTTGGTGCAGTCCAACTTCGCGGGAGCGAAACGGAAGATCGACTGCATAGATCTTCCCGCGGAAAATCCGAGCCTAGTTTCGTGCCTCACCGCACTGGAAGAGGTCATGGAGGTCAAGGTAGTGAACGTCGATCTGGGCGAGATCTACCCCGACATTATCGTTACCGTCAATGGCATGGACTCGAATTTCTTTCCGGAGATGTTGGCCACAAAGCTCAATGAAGGCGACATGCTGGGAATCTCGTTCATTGCCATGGGGGGAGGGTGAGTGCTCGTTGGCGCACATACGGTGACCATTCACGTACACCGTCTGTGTCCTGGTAGCGCCGGCCTCCGTGCCGGTCTCTTCTGCGGGAGCGCCCGGCAAGGGACGACCGCCCCCAGGTTTAGGACACGGATTCATGACGGTTCTTTGTAGCCCGGGCCTCCGTGCCCGGTTCTTGTTCTTGCCGGCACCCGAGCCGGCAGCGAGACGAAAATGCGTCACCGTATCTGCCCGACCAGTTCCAAGGGAGAACAATAAAAGGGTTTAGATTCCGGAAGATGAGAAGTGTAACTTCTGACTCTTGTCACAACGAGGAGGTAAGGAATGAGGAGATTACAGGATAGAGTGGCGGTTGTCACCGGCGGCGGACAAGGCATAGGCAAGGCCATAGCCCTCGCGTTTGCGGCGGAAGGCGCAAAGGTGGTTGTAGCGGCTCGGACCCTTCCCAATCTTGAGCAAACCGTAGCGGAGATCAAGGCTAAGGGAGGCGAGGCCCTGGCCGTCCAGGCGGATATTACCAAGGAAGCCCAGGTCGAGCGAATGATGGCCGAAGCGGTGGGCGTGTTTGGTCAAATCGACATTCTCGTCAACAACAGCGGTATCGGAGGGCCTACCTCTAATGTCGTGGATTTGAATTTCGACGAATGGAATGAGGTTATCTCTCTGGACCTGTCGGGGACCATGCTCTGCTGCAAGCACGCGCTCAAATACATGAGTCCTCGGCAAAGCGGCAACATTGTCAACATAGGAGCCGAAGGGGGAAGATCAGGGGATGGACGATCCGGATATGCCATGCGGACCCCCTATTGCTGTGCCAAGATGGGGGTTATCGGCCTGACTGAAAGCCTTTCCCAGGAGGTTGGCCCGTACAATATCCGTGTCAATATCGTGAGTCCCGCGGCAGTCAAAGGCGAGCGCATCATCAACGTCTTCAAAGGCCGGGCGGCTGCCACCGGCGTCCCGTTTGACGAACTCATGGCCAATATAGCGAAGGACTATTCACTGAAACGCATCGCGGAGGAAGAGGAAGTGGCAGCCGTCGCCGTATTTCTTGCCTCCGACGAGTCGAGGATCATAACGGGACAGACCATAGCCGCGCACTGCGGAGTGCACGTCAACTTTTGACGCAACCATTGGGAGTCAACGAGGAGGTAGGGATGGCTTTTTTGGAATATACGAAGGAAGGAAGGATTGCCGTCTTCACGATCAACCGGCCTGAAAAGATGGGAGTATTGAACGTAGAGGGTATGCGGCAATTCACTGATGCACTTTGCGATTTTCGCGATGACGACAACCTCCTTGTGGGTATTGTTGCGAGCGCCGGTGAGAAGGTCTTCAGCGCGGGTGTGGACATCAAAGACTACCTGCCTCTTGTCAAGAGAACCGTTGACAAGAAGTGGCAAAGACCGACGGCGGTCATGAGGGGCATCGACCTCTGGAAACCTCTCATCGCTGCGTGTAACGGCCTTACCATTGGCGGAGGATTCGAAATAGCTCTGGCATGCGATATCATGATCGCTTCGGAGGACGCCGTGTTCGGCCTGCCTGAAGTGAAGGTGGGGATCTGCCCGGGCGGCGGCGGCACGGTAAGACTTCCCCGTACCATACCGAGGCGCCTCGCCGCGGAGATGCTCTTTACCGGAAAGACCATAAATGCCGCGGAGGCGTACCGCATAGGGCTGGCCAATAAGGTGGTGCCGTTGGACCAACTTATGGTCGAGGCGAAGAATATGGCCGAGGAGATCTGTAAGGCAGCCCCCCTTGGCGTGAGATGCGCCAAGGAATTGCTTGTGAGGGGTATGACTCTGAGCCTTGACGAGGCATTGCGTCTTGAGGACGACATCCAGACCTATATTCTCGGCACGGAAGACTGTGCGGAAGGATTCGCCGCTTTTGCCGAAAAAAGAAAACCCGAGTGGAAAGGCAAGTAGGAGATTCCCCGGGAGAACCACGCTCATCCATTGATGGAGACGACCCCGGTCGCGGAGGCCCCGGCCTCGCCGGGGGTCTGTTCTCCTCGATCTCTCAGGTCGCTTGGTTGGACAGGCGCCCCGGTCGACGGGCAAGATGCCCGTCCCACCGGGCGTTGCGGCGTGTGAACGGATCGACGCCAAGAATCTCATACGACTCGAAAAGGAGACAATATGTCAAAAAGGTTTCTGTTGAGGGAACTGTCCCGTTACGACACGGGAATATACGCGGATGTGATATACAGAAACGCCCTCATATACGCCGACGAAACAGCCCACAAGTGCGGTACGGAGTCGGTCACGTTTGCGCAATTCAATGACCGTGTCAATGCCTTGATACATGCCCTCGTTTCCATGGGAATGAAAAAGGGCGACGTTCTCGGCGTCCTGTCGTGGAACTGCATCGAATATCCCGACGCCTATGGGGCGGCCATGAAGTTCGGCTTCATATCATCACCCTTCAATCCTCGGCTCAAGGAGGATGAGCTTCTTTACCTCATCAATTACTCCGAATGTACCACCCTCTTTGTCGGCCCCGATCTCGTCGACGTCGTCAACAGACTGCGGCCTCAACTGCCCAACGTTAAGAACTTTATATCTTTCGGAACCGCCGACGTTCCGGGAATGATATCTCATCACTACCTCCTTGAAACCTTTCCCAAGGAAGAACCGAATGTGGAAGCCCGTGAAGAGGATCCTGTCTTTCTCTTCTACACCAGTGGAACCACCGGAGTGCCCCGCGGCGCATTGTACACCTTCGCACGTTCCGTGGACGACACCAGGCGGCTTGCCACCGCCTTGTCGCTGGAACAGGGCGACAAACACATCCAGATTATGCCGTTCTTCCATATCGGCGGCGCAAAGAACTTCTGGGGCTATTTCTTTGTCGGCGGCAGCAATGTAATCATGCCGCAGATTTCCTTCGATCCCGCGGCAACGCTCCAAGCCATTCAGGATGAGAAGGCAACCGACATCCACATCGTGGCCACACATCTGGCGGCTTTTCTTGCCCTGCCGGATGTGGATACCTATGACCTTTCAAGTCTGAAACGCATGTTCTACGCCGCCTCGCCCATGCCGGTGGAGCTTCTGAAGCGCGGCATGGAGAAATGGGGCCCCATCTTCCTTCAGTTCTATGGGACCACCGAAACCGGGCCGAATGCCACCATGCTGTCAAGGAAGCAGCACGATGTGATAAACAAGCCCCCGGATGAACAAGGAATTCTCGCGTCATGCGGATTTCCCCATATCGGCGTCCATCTCCGGATCGTGGACAAGAACGACGAGGACGTGGAGCCCGGAGTGCCCGGCGAGCTCCTCGTACAGAGCAAGGGCATCCCCGTCGGATGGTGGAAGAAACCCGAGGAGAGTGCCGTAACCTTCTTGAATGGCTGGGTGCACACAGGCGATGTTGCCCGCTATGACGAGAAAGGTTATATCTATATCGTGGATAGAAAGAGGGACATGATTTGCTCGGGCGGCGAAAACATCTATCCCCGGGAGATCGAGGAAGTTCTGTATCAACACCCCGCTGTCCACGAAGCGGCAGTATTCGGCATCCCCGATGATTACTGGGTTGAGAAGGTGCATGCACAGATTGTGCTCAAGAAAGGGGAAACGGTTACCGCCGAAGAGATCGTGGATTTTTGTAAGGCAAGACTGGCCCGTTTCAAGGCCCCAAAGTCGGTGGAGTTCTGCGCCGAACTTCCAAAGACCCCTGCGGGAAAGATACTGAAACGGGAATTGCGGGACAAGTGGTACGCAGGCAAAGAGAGAAAGGTTTAGGCACGTTGCCTCCTCATAAGGGCTCGCAATGCTCTTAGTGCATTGAGAATTGAATTGTGTGCGTCCCCCCGAATACGGGAAGCGACGCATGCCCACTTGAGCACGTGTCCTTGAGTGCGGGAAAGCACATGTCTTGAACGAGGAACATCATGACCGATTCAATCCTGAACCACAAGAAACTCCTCATTGTTGACGACGAACCGGAGATTCCGGATATTGTGGAGGAAGAGATCCTTCAGTCGTGTCCGGATTCCAAGGTCTCCAAGGCCTTCAACTATGAGAGTGCCGCCGAATTGCTGACATCGGGCGATTACGATATCGTCATTCTCGACATTATGGGCGTACGAGGTTTTGATCTCCTCGAAATCGCTCAAAAACGCGACTTAAAGGTCGCAATGCTCACAGCTCATGCCCTGACCCCCGAGGCCCTCAAGAAGTGTCATGATATGGGCGCCATGGCTTACCTTCCCAAGGACAAACTCGGTGAACTGGTTCCCTTCCTTGAAGACGTCCTGAGAAACGATTATGACTCAGGCTGGAAACGGCTTCTGGAAAAACTTGAAGACTATTTCAACGAAGCCTGGGGACCCGATTGGTGGGATAAATCATGGTATTGACGGAACCGTAATCTTGCGGCGGACCGGGTCCGCCGCAGCCCTTTCATCAACGGGCCCCTGATATGCGGGGCAACCACAGCGCGATTTGGGGGAAGGCGCCGATCAGAATCATCGCCGTCAAACTGCATAAGATAAACGGGATGGCCGCCTTGTACACGTCGGCCATGGTGGTATCCGGTGAGGCCACGGACTTCATAACAAAAAGGCTGAGGCCGAATGGAGGGGATATACCGGCTATTTCTATGTTCATTAGGTAGATGACCGCAAACCAGACATCGCTATAGCCCAGTTCTCTTACCACCGGAACAAAGATCGGCAGGGTAATCATCATGATGGATACCACATCCATCAGACAGCCAAGGAAGAGTATGATGACCTGCATGCCGATCAAGATGACGATGGGATGAACCGGCAACTTTGTGGCAAATTCGGCCATTCCCGCGCTTGCGCCGGTAAATGCCAGCACCTGGCTGAAGGCCTGGGCTCCCCCAATGATCAAGAGGATCATGCCCGTTACGTTGAGTGAAGAAAGGGTAGCCCTTCTCATCGTCGGCCAATTGAGCCTCCCGTAACAGGCCGCCAGAATGCATGTGCCGACCGCGCCGCAGGCGGCTGCCTCCGAAGGGCCTGCTATACCGAGGAACATAAGTCCGATTACCGCGAATATAATGAAACCTTGAGGCAACACATATTTTGCCGTCTCCAGCAGTTTTTCGGAAAGTGGGGCCTTTTCTACATCGTACATTGGAGCAAGCTCGGGTTGCAGAGTGCATCGAGTAATGATATAGGAGGCCATAAGCACGGCGACCAGGAGGCCTGGACCGATGATGCCCAGAAGGATTCCGCTGATTGATATCTCGCCTATGGCGCCGCAGAGAACAGCCAAGGCGCTTGGAGGAATCAGCATGGCCAGTCCCCCGCTCCCCAGAATAGGCCCCAGGCTCATGGATTTCTTATAGCCGTGGGCTTCCATTTCAGGGACCAATGTGGAACCCAGCATGGCAACGCTGGCAATACTCGTTCCCGTCAGCGTGGACAACAACGTGCCCGCAGCCACGGCGAGTAGGGCCAGCCTGCCCGGTAACCTGCCCATCCACTTTCCTATTACCTTTATCAGGGTTGGCGCTATCCCCGATTGAAACATGATGTCTCCCATGAGAACAAATAATGGAATCGGGAGGAGGACGAAACTGTTGAGGCTGGTATAGACTGATTCGACAAGGTTCTCGAGCCCCATGAGGCCCCCGAAGAACAAATACATGCCGAATATGTTTATGACAAAGAAGCAGAGGGCAATCGGCATCCCCGTTAACATGAGCAGCAGAAGAATACCAAATATAATCAGGAGCCAGAACTGCCATTCCATAATCGATTACCCTCCTGGAACACTAGAATTCCGAACCGACTCTCTCCGGGGTTGGCATTGCCACACTCTTCCCGGTTTTCCACCTATGGAAATCCGCTGAAGCTCTTATGAGGAATTGTATAGCCAACATGAGGCTGCCCACGAAAATGATGCCGATCAAAGGCGCTTTGGGAAGCATCAACATGCTGGGCGTCCTGGTTCCTATGCAGTCGATCGTAGTCATAAGACCTGCCCATGCCACAATAAGCATAACGACGACGCCCATGAGCGAGGTGATGAAGCTGACCATGGCTTGAGTGGCAGGCCCGAGACGCTCAATAATAAGATCCATCTTCACATGGCCCTCGTTCCTCAATACCCAGGCTGCGGCCATAAAAGGAATCCAAAGAACCAGGAGGCTCGATATCTCCGCCGCCCATGTTGTCGGGCGGCCTGCGTACCTGGCTACCACTTCGATATTGACGACGATCATCTGGACCCAGAGAAGAATGCCGGCCAATGCCGTAATCACATCGACCACAAGGTCCCATATCCTTACAAACCCTTGCATAACCTTCATTCTCCGCGCCCTTCGTTTCCGGTGATGCACCGCCTCGAATGTGAGACGTGTTGACTCTCTGAGAGAACCTCTCCTCTCAGGAGAGTCAACCGTTTTCACCCACTACTTCGCCGTGAATAACTTCCTCATTTTGGGTATAATGTCCCCCGGCTGCCTTTCCTCGGCATATTTCCATGCCCCTTCGGTCGAGGCGGACACAAACCACTCGGCTGTTTCGGGAGAAAGATTGATGATTTTTGCTCCGGCATCACTGAACTTTTTCAAAATGCCGTCCCGCTGCTGATGTTCATAGGGTGCGTATTTTGTCTCAAATGCAGCCATTTCGTCTATTATCATCTTTTGGAGATCGGGAGGTATCGTATTCCATTTGGCCAGGTTCATGGTCAGCGCCACCGAACTCCGCCAGAATCCGGGTTGCACAACATACTTGCTTACGCTCTGAAGACCGTAAGCCATGGCAATGTACACGGAAGTTACCAGTCCATCCACCACTCCCCGCTCCATGGCCGTATTGTAGTCGGTAATCTGGAGCGTTGTGGGTACGGCACCCAATGCCTTGTACTGCCCATGGAAGGAGGTAGTGCCTCCAAGCCTCAGGCCCTTGAAATCCGACTGTTTTGCCACGGGTTTATTGAGGAACATAACGAAATAACCCGGGTCAGTAGCCTCACCACGGCCTACATAGAACATGCCCGCTTTCTTGTAGAGTTCATTTAGGGCATCGTAAACACCGTTCTTTCGCTCTTCCGCAGCCGTAAACGGCGACATATGAGTCACCCCGATACCGGGTACTATGTCCTCAAAAAAGGCGTTGGGGATGGCAGCCATGTCGATTACGCCGTTCTTGACCGCTTTGCCGAGATTCGGGGGGGGAATCACCTCCGGGCCTCCCTTTACATTGATGATCAGTCTGCCGTTACTGAGCTTGGTAATTCTGTCCAAGAGCTCGTTCTTCATGTACTGAAATTCAACCACATTAGCCGCAGGCGCAAAAGAAACGAAATTCAGCGTAATCGGTTTGGCGTCTTGGGCACAGGCAAAGACGGGCGCCAGGATTAAAGCGCAAGCAAGAATGGATCCGAGGACCGTTGAAACTAGCCTTCCTTCCTTCTTCATTTCGACCTCCTGTTCGTTTTTGGATGCGAAACCCTCTCATGCGGCCATACCGCCCTCTTGATCGGGGGGAAAGCAACGGTACTTGCAGGGTACATTATATAATCGCTACAGCTCTCACCCAGGATCCGCCTGCCCGAGGAACCTTGATGGGGAAAACCGCCACCTTGAAGCCGTAAGGACGGGCTATCTTGTCCAAGTTGGCTAGGTTTTCTATGTGGCAGTATTCTTTTTCCTTTCCCGCGTAATGGGCTTCCCAGACTTTGCCCTTGATGCCCTGTTTCATTTCGGCGACCATCACATCGAAGGGTCTGTCCCAACCCCAGGCATCGATGCCCATTACCCTGATCCCTTTTTCTATGAGCCACAACGTTGATTCACGGGTCGCCCCCGGGTGGGCCTGCATGTAATTGGGTTGCCCATAGTACTTTGATGCCCCCGTCATGAAGAGCACGATGTCGAACGGTTTCAGGCTATAGTCGATCTTTTTCAAGGCTCTTTCAACATCGACGACATCGATGGCTTCCCCGGTTTCTTTATGAGTGAAATCAAGAACCACGCCGTCGCCGTAACACCATTCAAGAGGTATCTCGTCGATCGTCTTGGCGGGCAGCCCCCCCGACATGGGACCGTAATGATAGGGCGCGTCGAGATGAGTGCCGCTGTGCGTTGTGAGGGTCACGGTTTCAACCGCGGCAAAGCGGCCCTCGGGCAGGTCCTCCGGAGTGAGCCCAAAGAAGGGTCCGTGAAGCCGAGCCCCATCTTCGTGAGACAGGTACTCGATGTCCACTTTGAGCATCGATCCGGGAGGAGTTTGCAGAACCGGCACGCTGAGATCGATAACGGTAAACTTACGAGTGTCCACATTGCCCTCCCTGCGTTATCTATACCTACTGGTGAGTACATACCATTGCACAAAAATGCAAGTCAAGCTTTTTTTGGGGGGTGTGGCCTCATTCCCCGGTTACTCAACATCCGGGGTGATTCAGGAGACACCAATCGCGGACTCGTGGAGAATCTGCAGGTCAAGCCAACGAAAGCTTGACTAAGGAAAGTGAAGCGGTTCACACTATCGTGCCGGTGGTTTTCCGGATGAAGCGTATCTCGATGAAGCGGAGAGACAATGCGTACGAGACTCGTTGTCGTGGTGCCGGCCGTAGTGCTGATTGCCGGCGGTCTTTATGCCGTGTTCTCACACAATCAACCACGGGCGGAGTCATTCCGCACCGCCCGCGTCGAAAGAGGGCCCATGGTGAGCGAAGTCTCCTGCACCGGCACGGTCAATCCCGTCATGATCGTGAAGGTGGGAGCGGAGGTTACCGGCAAGATAAAGGAACTTCTCGTGGATTTCAATTCCGAGGTGACCGAGGGCCAATTAATTGCCCGGATCGATCCGGAGCCCTTTGAGGCACGCGTAAGCCAGGCGCAGGCAGACCTCAATGTGGCCGTTGCCAACATTGAAATACGCAAAGCAGCCGTAGAACGGGCGCGGGCCGAACTCGAAAACGCCAAGTCCGATCTCGCTGCCGCCGCCGCGCTGACGGAAAAGGCCCGGGTTGCCGCGGCGGATGCGAAGCGCGAATTGAAAAGGATGAAGTCGCTCCACGAAAGCCGGGCGATCCCCGTACGACAATTCGAACAAACAGAAGCGGCCTACGATCAGGCCGCGGCAAATCTCGACTCGACCCGGGCCCAACAGGATTCCCAAGTCAGTGCGGTCAGGACTCGCGAAGTCCTCATCAAGATGGAGTTGGCACAACTCGAACACGCCAAGGCTCAGGTTGAACATCGCAAGGCAGCCCTCGGCGATGCGACCATAGAGCTTGCGCATACCGAGATCCATTCACCGGTCCGGGGGGTAGTGGTCTCACGCGAGGTGGATGTCGGCGAGACGGTGGTGGCCCGGCTTCAGTCTCCTCTCCTTTTCACCATTGCGCGGGACCCTCGGAAGATGCAGGTGGAAACACGCGTGGATGAAGCCGATATCGGCCGTATTCGCGTTGGACAGGAGGCGTCCTTCACGGTGGATACGTTTCCCTCGCGAAAATTCGAGGGTGTGGTGGACCAGATTCGTAAGGCGCCCCATCTGGTCCAAAACGTAGTCACGTACACCGTCATCGTGACGACGGATAACCGGGATATGACCTTGCTGCCGGGTATGACTGCAAGCGTACGAATCGTTGTCAAAAGGAACCCGAACTCCTTGAAGGTGCCCAACGCCGCGTTGCGGTTTCGGCCTCGCACCGCGGATACGGAAGAGGCTAAGGTTGCCGCCTCGTCGTCCGGTCAAGGATCCGGGGATGAAGGCTCACCCGAGGTGCGGTTGCGGAAACTCATCGAAGCCCTCGACATGAACAAGGACCAACAGGCAAAGGTCTGGGCCATGCACAAGGAGGCGCGGGAGCGCATCATGGGGGCTATGGCCCAGGGAGGAAAGCCGGAAGACATCCTCTCGGCGCGGCAGGTGGAACGCCGCCGAATGGAAAAAGGGATCGAGTCCTTGCTCACCGACGGCCAGAAGACCGTGTTTCGCAACCTCGCCGCCGCACGGGCGGGCACCGACAACAAACCCGGCAGGGTTTGGGTGATCGGCTCCAATGACCGTCCCGCCCCGGTGGACATCGTTGTGGGAATGAGCGACGGTACCTCGACGGAGGTCGTTTCGGGCGATATCAAAGACGGACTGCCCGTGATCGTCGGCATCGAGCGGCCCGCATCTTCCGATGGGGGGTTGCGCTTCTAATATGACGGACACTCTCGTCTACGCGCAGGATCTCTGCAAGGAGTACCGGCTCGGCGGTCACGTGGTACACGCGGTGCGCAACGTTTCGTTGTCAATTGACCGTGTAGAGTTTGTGGCCGTCATGGGACCGTCGGGTTCGGGAAAATCAACTTTGATGAATCTCTTGGGATGCCTCGACACCCCGACGGGCGGGCGGTACTTGCTTGACGGAGAGGACATCGCGTCGCTCGGCCCGCACGATCTTGCCCGGACCCGCACACGCAAAATCGGCTTCGTCTTCCAGAGTTTCAACCTGTTGCCCCGCACCTCCGCGCTGGAAAACGTCGAACTGCCGTTGAAGTATTCGCGCAGCCCGAGAAAGGAGCGCCGGCAGGTTGCCCTCCGGATGTTGGAAGCCGTGGGACTTGCCGATCGCCGGCACCACTTGCCCACCCAGCTCTCCGGGGGGCAGCTCCAAAGGGTTGCAATAGCCAGGGCCCTCGTCAATTCGCCGGCGATCATCCTGGCCGACGAACCCACCGGAGCACTGGACACGCGGACCGGTCTCGAAATCATGAGCTTGTTTCAGCGACTAAACAATGCAGGCATTACCATCGTGCTGGTAACCCACGAACCGGAGATCGCCGGCTTTGCGAAACGCATTCTCCGGTTCCGTGACGGGAGGCTTTCGGGAGATCAAATGGTGGACGACGTGGGCGACGCGGAAGCCGTGTTGGCTAAGATGCCCCATGACGAAGAGGAAGACTGATGGACTACCTTGACTCCCTGCTGACCGCTCTCTCCGCCCTGCGCATGAACTTGTTGAGAAGCGTGCTCACCACCCTGGGCATCATCATCGGGGTCGCGGCCGTGATCATCATGATTTCCGTGGGCGCCGGAGCCCAGGCGAGAATGGACGCGGTAATCAGCAGCCTGGGATCCAACCTGTTGCTGATCGTACCCGGAACCGGCACCACCGATGGGGTCCGGCTGGGCACCGGCACGATTCCCACCCTGACTGAAGACGACGCTGAAGCGATTTCGCGGGAAATCTCCGGCGTGCGGATATCCGCACCCGCCGTGAGGGGCGGGGCTCAACTGGTCTTCGGTAACACCAACTGGGGCACACAGGTGTTCGGGATGACTCCGGGAGGACTGGAAGCACGTGAGTGGAAAGTTGCCGAAGGTCGTGCTCTTACCGACGCGGATGTCACGGCCTCGGCAAAGGTGGCCCTGCTGGGGTCGACGGTGGTGGAGCAACTCTGCCCCGGACAAAGCCCGGTGGGGATGGAAATCCGGATCGAAAAAGTCCCCTTTCAGATTGTCGGAGTACTGGCGAGCAAAGGTCAAACGCCCGTTGGAACCGATCAGGACGATGCGGTCTTCGTTCCCCTCACCACGGCGAAGAAGCGATTGTTGGGCAAACAAGAGCTTGGCGGCAAGGTGGTCAACATGATCGTGGTCAAAATGCACGATTGGGTTTCCGCCCAAGAGACGGCCGGGCACGTCCGCTCGCTGCTCCGGCAGCGGCATAGCCTGCAATCCCATCAATCGGATGACTTCTCCATCCGGAACCTGGCCGAGTTCCTTCAAGCGCGCGCCCAGTCGGCCCGGACCATGTCGGCATTGCTGGCGGTGGTGGCATCGGTCTCTCTGGTGGTGGGCGGAATCGGCATCATGAACATCATGTTGGTGTCCGTCACGGAGCGCACCCGTGAGATCGGACTTCGCATGGCCGTGGGAGCCGAGGGCAGAGACATCCTCAGGCAATTCCTCATCGAATCCACCACGCTCTCCGTCCTTGGGGGCATTATAGGCATTATCCTGGGTTTGGCCGGCGCGGCGGCCATAGCGTCCGTGGGCAAATGGCCCATCGTCATCAGGCCCGAGTCCATCGTCCTGTCGTTTGGATTCTCGGCCATGGTGGGAATCTTCTTCGGGTTCTACCCTGCCCGCAAGGCTTCATTGCTCAACCCCATCGAGGCGTTGCGGTACGAGTAGTGGGGCACGGCGCCCGGGGCGGACCGGGACCCGGGCAAAGACAAGTCTCCGGCCCGGCCGGCCGGCGATCAACGGTACTATAGTGACGCGCATTGAATTTCGCGGTGATCCTAACCCGGTTCCTCAACAGGCCCACCGGTAGTTCCTGTCATTGCGAGGAGGCCGGCGACGAAGCAATCTCAATGCTTCATGAAAGGCTGAGATTGCCGTGCCCTCCCGTAGGGGCGGCCCCCTGTGGCCGCCCAGGGTAGGCACGGGGGCCTACCCCTACGGCTCGCAATGACAAACGTGAAGGCTCCCGCAGTATTCAAGGAGCGACACTTTATGAGAGGTCACAAAACCTTCGGGGCCTGTTCAAAGAAAGGCCGAGTGCTCGTTAAGGCTATGAGGATTCGCATAGCCTCCGTCGCGTCAATGTGCTATCGTTGCCACAGCACGGCCCTAGAGCCCTGCCGAGATACGGTGTAGCAACATCGCTTCAGGGTTGGCTTGGGAATCTTCCGATTCGACGGAAGACGCCGAATGCCCGAAGCCGTGCCACGTGTGCCGTGAACCATCATGGGGTGGAGGAAGCTTGAAATGCCCTGGTTGGACCGATCACCAATTCTAGTCCTGGCCGTTATGGCACTTTGCCTTACGTCGGCCTGCGGGTCAAAGCCGGCCAAGAAAACGCAGCAACCGCCCGGGGTGACTGTGGTTCAACCCCTTCAGGAAGAGATTACGAAGAATCTGGAGTACACCGGGCAGACCTCGGCATTGGAGACGATTGATATCCGGGCAAGGGTACCGGGGTTTCTGCAGGAAATGCATTTTCAACCTCGGGCGAAAGTCAGGGCAGGCGACCTTCTGTTCGTCATCGATCCGCGGCAGTATGAAGCCTCCGTCAAGGAGGCCAAAGCCAAATTGGCGGCTCAGGAGGCCTCCTCGAAACTTGCCCAAACGGAAGTACTGATCGCACAACAGTTGGAGAGCAAGCAGGCCATAAGCGGACTCCAACTGGACAAAAGGGTGGCGGAGCGTGATCTTTCCAGTGCCAATGTGGAACTGGCCGATGCCGAACTGGACAAGGCGAAACTCAATCTCGAATGGAGTCGGGTCACTTCTCCCATCGACGGCCGAGTGAGCCGGAACAAGGTCGACATCGGCAACCTGGTGGGGGCCAACGAAAAGACACTCCTCACCACCGTCGTCCACGACGACCCGATCTATGCGTATTTCAATGTCAGTGAACTGGATCTTCTGCCCATAATGAGACGCTTTTCCGAAGAGAAAGCCGATCGGTCTTCAAAAGAGAAGGCTAGGACGCCGCTGTTTCTTGGCCTCGCAGATGAGACGGGATACCCTCACAAAGGACATTTGGACTTCACCGAGACCACTGTGGATGCCTCCACGGGGACGATCCAGGTGCGAGGCATATTCCCCAACCCCGACGGTCTTCTGATGGCGGGAATGTTTGTACGGATCCGCGTACCGGTGGATAAGCAGGCGGCGTTACTGGTGCCCGACATTGCCGTACAATTCGACCAAGGCGGCACGTACGTGCTCGTGATTGACGGCGACAACGTAGTTCACATCAAGCGGATAAAGACAGGCGAAAAAGTCGGTGAGATGAGAGTAGTCGAGAAGGGGATTACAGCCGGGGATCGGGTCATCACCACCGGTGTGCTGAGGGCAAAACCCGGTACCAAAGTCAATCCGACGGCCGGCCCGACGAGCGGTCTTCAATCAGGCTCCTCCGTGCAGGATGAACCGAAAGATAAGTGAACGGGGGAATAACCGGAATGCTCAGCCGCTTTTTCATCAATCGGCCGGTTCTCGCCTCCGTGATCTCCATTTTGATCATGCTCGCGGGCGCGGTGGCAATAATCTCTCTGCCGATTTCTCAGTTTCCGCAGATAGCCCCGCCAACGGTTCAGGTAACGGCTTCCTATCCGGGGGCCGACCCGCAGGTTGTGGCCGACACCGTTGCCGCACCCATCGAGCAGCAGGTCAACGGCGTCGAGAACATGATCTACATGCAGAGTACCAGCGCGCGTGACGGTTCGTACACTCTTCGCGTCACATTCGAGTTGGGAACCAACATCGACATGGCGACCGTTCTTGTACAGAACCGCGTGAACTGGGCCATGGCATCATTGCCTCAGGACGTCCAGCAGCAGGGAATCACGGTCAAGAAAGCGTCCACGTCGTTCGTTACCGTACTCTGCCTCTATTCCCCCGACGGCAGCTATGACGATCTCTTTCTCACAAACTACGTAACCACCACCATCAAGGACCAACTGGCCCGCCTTAAAGGCGTGGGCGACGTAGTGATGTTTCCCACCAAAGATTACAGCATGAGGATCTGGCTGGATCCCAACAGACTTCAGTACTACAGCCTGACCACCAACGACCTGGTCGACGCGGTGAAGAACCAAAATGTCCAGGTTGCGGCGGGCCGCCTCGGACAGGAACCCGCGCCGAAAGGACAGACCCTCGATCTTCCGGTCAACACGCTGGGGCGTTTAACCCAAGCCGGCCAGTTTTCGGACATCATTGTCAAGGTCGGCCGGGACGGCGGCACCTCCGACACCGGCCAAGCCAAGACCATTACCAAACCGACGACGGACGGCGGCATAGTGCGTGTCAAGGATCTCGGGCGGGTGGAACTGGGGGCGAAGAGCTATGACACCCGCTCCTATTATAACGGCCGGCCGGCGGTCACCGTCATCGTTTACCAGACTCCCGGTTCAAATGCGCTGGATGTGGCGAATGAAGTTTACCGCACCATGGAGGATCTCAAGAAGAGCTTCCCTCAGGGTGTGGACTACAAGACCGTGTATCAGAGCTCGGATTTCGTCAGAGCTTCGATTCACGAGGTGGTGCTGACGCTCATCATCGCGTTCATTCTCGTATTCATCGTGGTCTTCGTTTTTCTTCAGGATTGGCGTGCCACGCTGGTCCCGGCAACCACCGTCCCCGTCTCGATCGTCGGAGCCTTCGCACTGTTGTACCTGATGGGCTTTTCGATCAACATGCTGACGTTGTTCGGATTGGTGCTGGCCATCGGTATTGTGGTGGACGACGCCATTGTCGTGGTGGAAAACGTCGACCGCAACATGAGGCAGCACGGCTTGGGCGCCAAAGATGCATCCATCCGCGCCATGGATGAAATCACCGGCGCGATTATCGGCATTACGCTCGTCCTCATGGCCGTATTTATCCCCGCGGCTTTTCTTGGAGGGATCTCCGGTCAGTTGTATCGCCAATTCTCCCTGACAATTGCAGGGACGACCTTGTTGAGCGCACTCAATGCCATGACGCTCAAACCTGTTCAGTGCTCCTTGTGGCTCCGCCCCCGCGGCGAGGAGCGGAAGAACGTATTCTTTCAACAATTCGACAAGGTCTTCGACTTCATCACGCGGGTCTATACGTCCATAGTCGACTATCTCGTGAGGCATGTACCGCTTATGGTGGTCATATGGGCGGTAGCCATGGGCATGACCTATTACGCTTTCACCAAGGTTCCTACCGGTTTTCTTCCCGACGAGGACGACGGTCTTATCATGATCAACGCTCAGCTCCCGGACGGGGCATCGCTCCAGCGGACGGACGCCGCGATGAAGCAGGTAATGGACATCCTGAAGTCGACCGACGGCATTGCCGATTTTGCCATTATTCCGGGAAATTCGATTCTCGACGGTGCCGGCCCGACCATGGGCTCGGGTTTCGCTGCCCTGCAGCCGTGGGATGAGCGGCTCAAGAAAGGACGGAGCAAGTCGGTGATACTGGCCGAACTGGCTGAAAGATTCTCTCATATCCAGGACGGCGTGGTCTTCCCGTTTTCTCTCCCCCCCATTATAGGGCTCGGCCAGAGTGCGGGAAGCGAGATGTGGCTTGAAGACCGGAGCGGGCTCGGCCTGACCGGGCTGAATCAAGCCGCGGTTGAGATGGTGAAGCATGCGGGTGCCGAGAAAGAGTTCCGCTCGTTCAACTCGACGTTCAGGGCAAATGCGCCTACGGTATTCGCGGATGTGGACCGTGTCAAAGCCATGAGCCTTAAGGTCCCCTTGCAGTCGGTTTTCGACACCCTCCAGTCATACCTGGGATCCACGTACGTCAACGATTTTAACGAATTCGGCCGCACCTGGCACGTAACGGTGCAAGCGGAAGGCCGATTCCGGACCGGAACGGAAGACATCAAGAGGCTCCAGGTAAGAAACGAAAAAGGAGAGATGGTTCCCCTCGGCACCTTGGCCCAAGTGAACCTCTCGACGGCCCCCCTTCGAATTGACCGGTACAATATGTTCCCTGCCATCCGCGTCATAGGCGAGGGAGCACTCGGTGTAAGTTCGGGACAGGTCATGAGTGCCATGGAGAATCTTGCGGAAGAATACCTCCCTCCCGGCGCGGGATACCAGTGGACCGGCGTGGCCTTCCAGCAACGGCAAATCGGCGGACAGGTTTACCTGGTCTTTGCAATGGCGGTACTCGTCGTTGTCATGATCCTGGCCGCGCAGTACGAGAACTGGATCGATCCCATAGCCGTGGTAACCGTCGTACCTTTGGCGGCGCTGGGGGCCGTCATAGGCCTTACCATCCGGGGACTCGACAACAGCCTCTATACGCAAGTGGGCCTGGTTCTTCTGGTGGGTTTGTCCGCGAAAAATGCGATCCTTGTCGTGGAGTTCGCCAGGGAAAAGCAGGCCCAGGGCAAATCAGCACTGGAAGCCGCTGTGGAAGCGGCAAAGCTCAGGTTCAGAGCCATTATCATGACGTCCTTCGCATTCATTATCGGGGTGTCGCCCCTGGTGGTTGCAACCGGTGCGGGAGCGGCCGGCAGGCAGGCGGTGGGCACCGCGGTGTGCTTTGGAATGCTGGGAGTCACCATGCTGGGGGTGTTTTTCACTCCGGCAATGTATGTTCTCATGCAACGGTTCAAGAAAGGAAATGCGGAACACGGTGCTTCTCACCCCAATAACCATACGGAGGGATGAACCAGCGGGATCCCCGGAGACTTTCCCCCGGTTCCAATGCAGAGAGAGGCTGTCATGAAGAGACTGACCATATGCTTGGCAATAGGTCTTGTTTGCCTGAGCTTGATATCCGTGCTTGCCGCGCCGAAGGATCCGAGCAAGGAAAAGGCGCTTACCCCCAACTTGTCCGACGAGGCGTGCAAGGCCATAGAGCAGTATATCGCCAGTGTGGAGGCCGCCGGGTCGCTGAAGGACGCCGCCGCGCGTAAAGTTCAGTACGCTGCCGCGGAAGAAGAACTTGCGGAAGTCCTCAAGCGCAACGGCAAGGCGGCACTGCTGACTGAAATTACCGAGTACGCGCGGTATTCGGAAGTGGCGGCGACCGCGGGTTCGAGAGATCCCAACCTTACCAGGATACTTTCCGACCAGTTGAAGACCCGCTCCAAACTGCTGGGATGGTGCACAACGGACGCCGGCGCGCGCTGAGTGCTCCGTGGAGTAAATGCGGTCGAACAACCTGAGCCTCGGAAGATGACGAGACGCCCGTCTCACCTTGTACAACGGAGTTCCGGGTACACCATACCTCATTGCCTTTGGTGTTCTTCGGAAACTGGGTGTGGTGTGCCCGGAACTACCCGCGGAACTACCCGGGCCTCTCGGTTTAATGGTATGGCCACGGGGGCCGCCGGCAATCCGGGGACATGATCCGATTGTGCGAACGGCGCCATGCGACCTCGCAAAACGCGGAATCAACTTGCAAGGTTTGTTTTGGGACAGACACTTAGGGCTGTTTCGTGGGACGGGCCTCCGTGCCCGTCATCTTCAAGGGCGGGAGTCCCTGCCCGCCGTCTCCCCGGCGCAGGCCGGGGACCAGGAGAAAAGACTGGTTTCCGGCCTGTGCCGGGGAGACGGTTCAGCTTGTGCGACCGTATCTATGCCATACACACTTAGTCCGACGAGTCGGGCCGGCTCCGTTTCTAGGATCTGCTGCAAGAAGGAGTCAAGCGATTCGATGTTCACATCCCTGCACAGTGTTTGATGAGCTGCCGCGCCGATGGGACACGAGGTGAATGCGTTATTAGTCTTCATTTCGGGAAAAAGGGGGATGGCAACCTTGCCGATGACCATTTCGCCGAGGAGGCTCTTCGGAGAGCGGGCGAGAAGATGAGACAACGGGTGTCCATAGAAGTGATGCTCACTCATGTGCGCAAACGGTACGGGCTAGAACCCGAAGTTCTCGCAGACTGCGGCAGCAAGCGGAACTGCTCCGAAGCCCTGGCAATTACATCCCTTCCGGTTTGGTATGAAGATGACCTATCCCTGACCAACCTCAGCATGCGATTGGGCAGCGATCTGTGCAGCCTCAGTGAAGCGGTCAATCGTCAGGGTAACCGCGTGGAAACGAATCCCCGTCTGGCGGCAAGACTTGAGAGGGTAAGAGAGGATCCGGCAAGAATACACATATGTGAAGTCTGCCCCTACACGACATGAAGCGAATAATCGCCGACTCCCCAAGGCTAAGGAGAAGATTGGGAGAGGTACAATGATTGGTAGAGAGAAAACAGATAATCGAGATCAAGATCGGGGTAGACCTGTTCTTGGTATTTGCTTGGGCCTGGGGGTATCATTGCTGACGTTGCTGGCTGCATCACCGATACTCGTTGCCTTTTATTTTTGGTTCGTGCCTGATTTTCATTACTTGTTCAGATTTCTCCCGAGCGACGAAGAGTTGATTGCTAACTTCTCTCGGCACCGTTCAGATTTCGAGCGGCTGGTACGGATCTACCGGGAGGACCTTTCGGTTCCCACTAATTGCGTAGGGGACTTGGAGCCGACACCCAAGATCAAAGCCGTAATGGATCGGCTCAACGTCACCGCAGTGCACGGTGATGGCGTGCTATGGATACCACCCAATCCATACTCCGGCGATCCCGCGTTTCTCCGGGAAAAGGCGAAACTGTACCCTAAGCGTATAGCCCCGAGAAACGGAAGTTTTCGGGCGTCTTCTTTGATTATGGGCACGAAAGAGTGATAAGGCTCTCTTACGGGGATGATGTCGCCAAAGGATACTATTTCGTCCCCTTCGTGCCTATAATCTCGAAGGGGCGCCTGATTGTGCCGGCCCATCTCATGGAAGGACATGGCCTTGTTGCTCAAAGTCTCAACACCTACCCGCCTGGCTTCGGTCGCTACGATTCTGCGTACCGGTTGATCCGGCAGCACTGGTACATTTTCATGGTTCAATAGCATTGGAATGGGAACTTCGGGGGACATAATACCCGTTCTTCGTGGTCATCGCTTTGGCGGTCTCCGCACGGTCCTTTGCTCGGATCCCGGCCGGTGAGCCTTTCAAGAGGTCTTACAAATGTATCTCCGCGCCCCAACGCCACACGCAAACAGAACACGCATTCCGAAGGAATGCCACACCATATGACACGGTACAGATAGGCAGCCTGTTGAGCGAGAATTTCACTTGAGCTGGGCCGGCCATAGAGCCATGCCGGGAGAGAGCGCCCACTTGCCAAAAACTAAGTGTTATGTCCCCTGAATTCCCATATCCTCTCAATTCCCTAATATGCGAATCTGGATTTGACGGTGTTAACTGCCGGGAATGGCATCGAGAGCACCCGTCCCTGAGAAAACAAGAGAAGACCGAGCGTAAATACCCATATATCAAGCCCCGTCACGCCGCCTCTCTCTTCAATACTTGCCCGGCATTGGCCTTGAAGTCGTCCAAAGAAATGAACTGCTTATCCGCCGCACTGGTAATCCGGCTGCGGTCCTTTCTGCTTAGGTTTTCGAAATCTTCGTGAACTACGAAGCTCTTAAAAGGTATCTTGGCCCGCTGGAATTCCAGACAGGAGATTGTGGTCAGCCGGGCCTTGGCCGCGTCTTTCACGCCAAACAGGTAAACGGGTCTCGGCTTAATGTTGAACTCAAAATCCACTTCCAAGTCGTCTCGTTCCGGGATGGGAAACACCTTCGGTCGTGGGCTGTACTTGTTCAAAGTATCCTCGATAAATTCCGTAAGCATCTCGTAGAAAAGGGTTTGGATTACCTCTCGCTTGAAGAATTGCATATTGGAAACCTTCGCAACTGCCTGTGCGAATTGCAGCACCGATGGGTAAAGGCTTTCCGGTTTCGCGTCCAAGAAAAGGTTCCCTTTCTCTTCCCTGATACGGTTTTCCGAAAGGATTCGTTGAAGAATTCTCTCCTTGTTTGGCGTGTCAATGTCAAAGCTATAAGAAAGCCGCATCAGCGTCATGCCGTGGTCGCAAATTCTGATATTCTCCTGTCCCCCATTAGTTGGTTCCAGAAAAATGTCGATCATATCACCGTCTTCGTGGTAGAGGGGAGCTACAAGTTGCAGCACTCCCGTACGCCTCTCCCGAAAAGAGACCTGATTGTTGAACTGTGCTCTCAAGATTTCCAAGTAGTTCATTGTTCAGGCTCCTCTTCTGGTAGATTCGGAGCTTGATCTCATGGTACCCCCGGCAGGGATCGAACCTGCGACCTGCGGATTAGGAATCTGGCACGTAACTTGCAGAGTGTTTAAAATCAACCACTTACAGTCGGCACCCGTTGCAAAACTGCACGACCAAGCACAACTTTTCAGGACCGTCACCCGCAAAACTCACGCAAGCCGAAGGCATGGTACTTCACCATGGAATTGCTGTCAACTCCTCAGCATGCCGGCATTTCCCCCCTTGACTGAACATTCCCATCCCGGAGAACCCTTTCCGATATTACCCGGTATTACCTACATTCCCCCGCCCCCCTCCCCGGGACAT
>JAZDHD010000088.1:0-30533 GCA_043806215.1 Pseudomonadota bacterium
ATCTCAATGCCTCATGAAAGGCTGAGATTGCCACGCCCTCCCGTAGGGGCGGCCCCCTGTGGCCGCCCAGGGTAGGCACGGGGGCCTACCCCTACGGCTCGCAATGACAAACGTGAAGGTGTCCGCAGTATTCAAGGGACGACACTAAAGAAGGCCGGGATCGTACTCCCACGCGTCCACAAAGGGCTCCTTGTGCCGCCGTCCGTAAGGCAAACCGGCGGTCGGCCGAGCCCGATGTGTTTGTTCAACGCGTGTGGGTATGAGACCGGCCTTTCTGATTGTTTGACCTATCCGGCCGGCGGCCCGTGCCGGATGAACGAGGGGAGCGATACCTGGATCGGCCCGGCTATTCCTTGAAGTTGGCCGGTGATGGTCCAAGTATTCTTTCCACCTCATCCATGTCCGATTCCATCACGTACGGAATTCCCGACATGGAGGCTGCCTGACGAGTCAGCGCAACCAAGTCGTTTCGCTCGATGTATTGGAGCGCAAACTTGCGGGCTCCCGCCATGAGTTGCTGCATGCCTTGTTTGAGTCTTGTTACGTACGAGTATACGCCGATGGCTCCCGGAGGTATCTTGATGAAATCGGATCCGAAGCGGTCTTTCAGTTCGGCCGCCACGGCAAAGGTTCCGATGATTCCCCGTTCCATGTCGTCTTCGCCGACTTTTTCCCTGATCTTCTTTCCTTGAGTCTTGCCGACCATGGCTGCCGTCATGAGGGCTCGGCCGAGGCACACGGCTTTCACGTACGGTGCTCCAAGGGCCATTGCCTTAAAGATATGGTCTTCCAGCGACATCCCGCCGGCCACGGCTATCGGCGGAATGTAGGCCCCTTGTTGCCTGAGACGCTCGCACATGCCGTACGCCAGGCACTCGAGAAAAGTGGTTGGGATGCCCCACTCATTCATCATACGCCACGGGCTCATGCCCGTGCCGCCGCCCGCGCCGTCGATGGTCAACAGGTCGATCTTCGCGTTGGAGGCGTACTTAACGGCCCTGGCCAAATCGGCAGGCCGGTAGGCTCCGGTCTTGAGTGTGACGTACTTGGCTCCGAGGCTCCGCAGGTGTTCCACCTGCCCATAGAAGCTCTCTTCGTTCACCATTCCCAAGCGGGAGTGCCGTTCGAATTCCTTGATTCCTCCGGCTTCAAACGCCTTGCGTGCCGTATCCCCCGAGGGATCAGGCATAACCAGGTAACCCCTGTCCTTGAGCTGTTGAGCCCTCTCGATGCTGCCGAGCTGGACCTCGCCGCCGATATCTTTGGCGCCTTGCCCCCACTTCAGTTCAAAGACTTCCACACCAAGCTTCTGTATCACGTACTCGGGCACGCCCAGGTTGGTATCTTCGACGTTCGACTGAACAATGATTGCTCCTGTACCGTCGTACCACCGCCTGAACGCCTGAATCCGCCGTTCCATTTCGGGCGATCTCGTCACCTTGCCGTTCCGGAACTCCGCTTCACGGTCCATGCCGCAGATATTCTCGCCGGCAACCACCATAATACCGGAGATTGCGGCGCCGACGGCCATTTCCTCCCAGTTCGCCCTGGCGATATAGGTGGAACCCACCGCGCCGGTAAAGACCGGAAAAGACAGTTTGATCGAACCGTCCGCACCGAGCGCCGTGGAACAGTCCACTGCCGGGAACAGGGCCTTATCGGGGTCCGCCTCGATGCCGACTGCCCCTACGCATGTGCCCTGAATGTTGAAGTGAGAAAAATCACACGGGTAATCCTTGTCGGCCCCGGCCGTGATCTTGCCGTAGGGTTGGGGATAGATAACCTCGCGGCATTTTATTGCCGACTGTCCTATTTCGCATGGGCCGGGGCATCCGTCCAGGCAGGTGACGCAAATCCCGGACACCGGGGCCGGCTGGACCCTGTTCTTCGTGTTCGTAGCAGGGCTACGGTTCGGCTGACTAAACGACATCGAAATGTCCTCCTTGGCGTGCTGAAGGCGGATCCAGGCTAATGGGCCCGTCTGACGTGGGGCCGCCTCTTCCGGCGGTTAGCCGTACTAACGGCAACGCCAGAGAGTTTAGCAAGGCTAAGCTCGGGTTGTCAAGCGAGTTTTTCCGTAGTTGCGAACCGGACCGGTTACTCCGTCTCCGCTTCCGGAGCGCGCAGTATTTCCGCGTGATACTGTTGAAGGGACTTTACGCTTCCTCTTCCGTTCCTGAGTTCCTTGATGCCTCTCGCAGCCGCCGTTGCCGCGGCAAGGGTCGTGATATACGGTATTTTGTGCCGGATGGCGGCCTTACGGATGTAGGAGTCGTCCTCTTTGCTCAGCTTACCCAGCGGAGTATTTATCACCAGGTCGATCTCACCGTTCTTGATGCCGTCCAGGATGTGCGGACGTCCTTCATTGAGCTTGTGGATGCGTTCGCACGCGACTCCGTTGGCGGACAGGTGCCGGTGAGTTCCCTCGGTCGCCTTGATGGTGAAGCCGAGTTCAATGAATTTCCTCGCGACGTCGAGCAGCGCGGGCCTTTCCCGTTCAGTCACGGTCATGAGCACCGTTCCCCCGGTGGGGAGAGTCTGCTGTGCAGCCTCCTGAGCCTTGTAGAACGCCAGACCGAATGAATCCGCAAGTCCCAGGACCTCGCCGGTGGACCGCATCTCAGGCCCCAGGACGGGATCCACCTCGGGGAACATATTGAACGGAAAGACGGCCTCCTTGACACCGTAATGGGGCACCGACATGGGGCGGATGTTCAAGTCTTTGAGTTTCTTCCCCAGCATGACCTGAGTGGCTATGCGGGCCATGGAAATGCCGCATACCTTGGACACGATGGGAACCGTGCGTGATGCCCGGGGATTCGCCTCCAATACATAAACCGTATCATTGGCAATTGCGTACTGGATGTTCATAAGGCCGATCACGTTGAGTTTAATGCCGATTGTCCGCGTGTAGTCCACAATGGTGTCGAGATGTTTCCGAGGAATGCTGATGGGAGGTATCACACACGCGGAATCGCCGGAATGAATGCCGGCGAGTTCGATGTGTTCCATCACGGCCGGCACGTAGGCGTCGGTACCGTCCGCTATGGCGTCGGCTTCGGCCTCGATTGCATTCTCGAGGAACTTGTCGATGAGTATGGGACGCTCCGGGCTGACCTCCACTGCCGCGGCCAAGTAGTGCCGGAGCATCTCTTCGTCGTGCACGACTTCCATGGCCCGCCCTCCCAACACGTAGGAGGGCCTCACCATGAGGGGATACCCGATTCTTTCAGCCACCTGAAGCGCGGTGCTCAAGTCCGAAGCCATTCCCGATTCCGGTTGAGCTATGCCGAGTTCCCGCATCATCATCCTGAATCTGTCCCGGTCCTCCGCCAGATCAATGGCGTCGGGCGAGGTTCCCAGAATGGTCACCCCTGCCGAAGCCAGCTCGGCGGCTATGTTCAGCGGCGTCTGACCGCCGAACTGGACAATCACCCCCTCGGGCTGCTCCTTATTGTAAATGCTCAGGACGTCTTCCACGGTGAGCGGCTCAAAGTACAACCTATGGGAAGTGTCATAGTCCGTGGACACGGTCTCGGGATTACAATTGACCATGATCGACTCGAAACCTTCGTCCCGGATGGCGAACGCCGCGTGAACACAGCAATAGTCGAACTCGATTCCCTGGCCGATTCTATTGGGACCTCCGCCGAGCACCATGATCTTTCGTCCGCTGCTTGACTCCACCTTGTCCGGAGCATTGTACGTAGAGTAATAGTATGCCGCGTTTTCCACTCCGCTCACCGGGACCGGCTCCCAGCCCTGCACAATGCCGAAGTCTTCCCGCCGTTTTCGTATGTCGTTCTCGGGCAGCTGAAGGATCTGAGACAGGTAGAGATCGGAGAATCCCTCTTTTTTGGCCTGTTTCACCAGGTCATCCGGTAGTGTGCGGCCTTTGTACGTGAGAATCTTCTCCTCGAGATCCACGAGTTCCTTCATTTGCTCGATAAACCACCGTTTGATGTGCGTCTTTTCGCAAAGTGTCGTGATGTCGACCCCTTTGCGCAAGGCTTCATACATGATGAATTGCCGTTCGCTGGACGGCTCGGTCAGCATTTCCACGAGCCGGTCCGGGGGGCTTTCATGAAAGTCCTTGGCAAACCCGAGTCCGTACCGGCCGATTTCCAAAGACCGAATGGCTTTTTGTAAGGCCTCCTTGTACGTTTTACCGATGCTCATCACTTCGCCCACCGCACGCATCTGGGTGCCGAGCTTGTCTTCAACGCCTACAAACTTCTCGAAGGCCCATCGGGCGAACTTGACCACCACGTAATCGCCCCAGGGAGTATATTTGTCGAGCGTACCCTTTCTCCAGTACGGTATCTCGTCCAAGGTCATTCCACCGGCCAGCAGAGCGGAAATCAGGGCTATTGGGAAACCGGTGGCTTTGGAAGCGAGAGCCGATGAGCGCGAGGTGCGGGGATTGATTTCGATAACCACGACTCGACCGGTTTTGGGATCATGAGCAAACTGTATGTTCGTCCCGCCGATCACCTGAATTGCTTCAACGATCGAGTAGGAGTAGCGCTGAAGGAGATCCTGAAGATCGGGGGCAATCGTCAACATTGGTGCGGTGCAGTACGAGTCGCCGGTGTGGACGCCCATGGCGTCTACGTTTTCGATAAAACATACGGTGATCATTTGGTTCTTTGAATCCCGCACGACCTCCAGTTCAAGCTCTTCCCAGCCGAGGACCGATTCCTCGACCAGGATCTGACCCACTAGGCTCGCTGCGATACCACGCGCGGCAACGGTCCGAAGCTCTTCAACGTTGTACACATGGCCCCCACCGGTCCCGCCCATAGTGTAGGCAGGACGGATGACAACGGGATACCCGAGCGTATCGGCAATTTGTTCCGCACCCTCAACGCTGAAAGTGGCCTCGCTCCTCGGCATCTCGATACCAAGGCGGTCCATGGTCTGCTTGAACGCGATGCGATCTTCTCCACGCTCTATCGCGTCGGCTGCCACACCAATCATCCGAACCCCATGTTTTTCGAGAATACCCGTTCGATGCAGCTGCGACGAGAGGTTCAAACCGGACTGCCCCCCGAGATTGGGCAACAAGGCATCCGGTTTTTCCTTTTCAATAACATCCTCCATGGTCTGAACATTGAGCGGCTCGATGTACGTATAGTCCGCCATACCCGGATCGGTCATGATCGTTGCAGGATTCGAGTTGACCAGGACAATCTCGTACCCGAGACTCCTCAGCGCCTTACACGCCTGGGTCCCGGAATAGTCAAACTCACAGGCCTGGCCGATCACAATGGGGCCGGAACCGATTATCATGACTTTTTTCACGTCGCTGCGTCGCGGCATCTCAAACTCCGATTTTAGTGATAATGACAGATAAGCTCGAAGCACCTGTTATACTAAGGAGCGCGCAAGATCTCAATCGAAAACATGATGAGACCGTATCCTTCGCGTATATGGGGATCGACTGCTTTGGGTTAAGCGGGATTAGCCGCTCATACGGCGGTTCGACGTACGAGGTCCCCGGGCCGGGGAGTCGGCCTTGTGCCGGAAGACAAGAGGGAAAGAGGGAAGGCGCTTAGATGTTATCCAAATCTGCCCGTCACATAATCCTCGGTGAGCTGATGCACGGGATTCATAAAGATCTGCTCCGTAGGGCCGATCTCGATAAGGTCGCCGAGATGAAAATATGCCGTGCGCTGGGCAACCCGGGAGGCCTGCTGGAGTGAGTGTGTCACGATGGCAATCGAGTAGGTTTCCCGCAGTTCGTCGATCAGGTCTTCAATTCTCGCGGTAGCGATGGGATCCAGTGCGGAACAGGGCTCGTCCATGAGAATCACCTCGGGGTTCACAGCGATGGCCCGGGCGATGCAAAGCCGCTGCTGCTGGCCGCCGGACAGGCCGGTCCCCGGCTGGTCAAGGCGGTCCTTCACCTCGTCCCAGAGGCCGGCCTTTTTCAGGGACGTTTCCACGATCTCGTCAAGATCGGCCTTTGACGGAGCCAGTCCGTGGATCTTCGGACCGTACGCAACGTTCATGTAGATGGATTTCGGAAACGGGTTGGGCTTTTGAAACACCATCCCCACCTGTGCTCTGATTTCGACTACATCCATATCTCCGGCATAGATGTTTTGGCCGTCGAGCCTTATGTCGCCCGTCACGCGGCATATGTCGATGGTGTCGTTCATGCGGTTCAGACATCTCAGGAACGTGGACTTTCCGCATCCCGAAGGGCCGATCATAGCTATGACTTCGCGTTTGCCGACGTCGAGGGAGACATCAATAATGGCCTGCTTATCTCCGTAATAGACGTCGACATTCCGGGCCGTCATACGCGGATTGGGGGAAGTGCAATCACCCACCGTGGTGCGCTCCTCACGAGCCACTCTTTCCCCGGGGGCAATCTTGAAATACTGTTGAGCCTTAGCGTTTCCCATGGTCCGGCACTACCAATTCTTGTGATGGACCGGGAGAAACGCGTTCTCCCGGTCGTTTGTCGTTCTCGAGGAGCCCTTCAAGCGAAGGCCCCGGCACAGAATTGTCTCACTACTTCAGATCGCCGCAGGAAAGAGACTTCATGGCCTGAGCCGCGGCACCAACCGCCTTGCGCTCGTCGGCGTCCATCGGGATCATCCCCTTTTCGGCCAAATATCCTTCCGAGCCCCAAGCCTTTTCACTTGTGAACTCTTTCAGATACTCCTTAATTCCGGGAATCATGTCCGCGTGGGCCTTTTTCACGTAGAAGAAGAGGGGACGAGACACCGGATACTTTGCGGAAGCGATGTTTTCGAAGGTCGGCATCACGCCGTTCACCTCGGCACCCTGGATCTTATCGGTGTTCTGGTCCAGGAAACTGAACCCGAAGATGCCCACCGCGTTGGGGTTGACCTGAAGCTTTTGGACGATAAGATTATCGTTTTCGCCCGCGTCGATGTAGGCGCCGTCTTCACGAAGCGGGTGGCACATTGCCTTGAACTTCTTCTCGTCCTTCTTCGCCACGGCCTTCATCCATTCGAACTTCTTGGCGCCGTTTTCCATGGCCAGTTCGAGGAAAGCGTCACGGGTTCCGGAGGTCGGAGGCGGGCCGAGCACTTCGATCTTGACGGCGGGCAGGGCCGAATTGACATCCTTCCACGTCTTGTAGGGATTGGCGATCATCTTCTCACCGCCCTTGGGATCCGGCACTTCCTTTGCCAGGGCCAGGTAAATGTCCTTAAGGGTCAGCTTGAGCGGTGCCGCCTTCTTGTCGTTGGCAAGCACAATGCCGTCGTACCCAATGCGCACTTCCACGATGTCCTTCACGCCGTTCTTGCCGCAGGTTTCGCACTCACTCTTCTTCATGCGCCGGGAAGCGTTGGTGATGTCCGGATGCTTCACGCCGACTCCTTCACAGAAGAGCTTGAAACCGCCGCCCGATCCGGTGGACTCGATTTTGGGTGTTTTAAACTTAGTGGCTTTACCGAAGTTTTCGGCCACCACCGTGGCAAAGGGAAACACTGTGGACGAGCCGACCATGCTGATGTAGTCCCGGCCGCCCTGGGCCTGAACCATTCCGACGGACGCAGTGGTCATGCCAAGCACGACAAACAAGACCAACATTCTTTTCAACACGATGAACCTCCTGTACTCCTTTATGGGTTGGAGGCGGCCTTTGGTCCGGGACCTTTGGCCGCCCCTACCGTTCCATGGAATGCGGGAATCCGGGATTCCCTGCTGGACGCACCTCTATTAATCTCAGCCGCTACCAGCGGCGTTCGAACTTTCTACGCAGCAAAACGGCCGTGGCATTCATCAGTACCAGGAATGCCAGAAGGACCATAATCGCGGCCGAGGTTTTCTCGACAAAACCCCGCTCCGGGCTGTCGGACCAAAGGTAGACCTGCACCGGCAACACGGTGGCCGGATCCGTGAATCCCGAGGGGATGTCCACGATGAAGGCCACCATGCCTATCATGAGCAGCGGAGCGGTTTCCCCCAGAGCATGCGCCATGCCGATGATCGTTCCCGTCATGATCCCCGGAAGCGCGAGGGGCAATACGTGGTGCATTATGGTTTGCATCGGTGATGCCCCTATCCCGAGAGCGGCCTCACGGATCGAGGGCGGCACCGACTTCAACGACGCACGACTTGCAATGATAATGATGGGCAGGGTCATCAGGGTCAGGACGAGTCCCCCGACAACGGGAGCGGACCGCGGCAAATTGAAGAAGTTTATGAAAACCGCCAGGCCGAGCAGACCGAATACGATGGAGGGCACGGCCGCCAGGTTGTTGATGTTGACTTCGATCAAATCCGTCAATTTGTTGGTGGGAGCGAATTCTTCAAGATATACGGCCGCGGCGACCCCTATAGGAAATGAGAGCGCGAACGCGACCATCAAGGTGTAGAGCGAGCCCATGAGAGCTCCGCGAATGCCTGCCAGCTCCGGTTCCCTCGAATCTCCGGATTCAAGGAACGTCCAGTTGAAACGCTTGTCCACCCTGCGATCCGCCCTGAGTTTGTCGATCCATTCGAGCTGATCGTCCTTAAGGCGTCTCGTTCCCTCGGCAAGCAGGCGGTCCATGTTTCCCTTCACAAGCATGTCGACGTCGTCGTTGGCCACAACCCATACGGGAAGGGTCTTGCCGATCAGGTCGGGATCTGCCGCCGCCATGCGGCGGAGTTGAAACGCGGCCCCCGGGCTTATCAGCGCGTTCAACCGTCTCTTGGCCTTCCTGTCCCGGACGTTCGGGAACATCTTGCCCAAGGCGGCCTTCACCATTCCCTGATAGTCGCCTTCCTCAGGCTTTTCCTTGTCGATCAAGGCGGGATCGAAATGGATGTCAAGTTTGACGTAGCTCTGAAAGAACGCAGTGTATCCCTGAGAAAAAATGCTGACGAACACGACGGACAGGAATAGAAGGCTCATGATGACCGCTGCCAGGCCGTACAGCCTGAACCTGCGCTCGGCGCGGTATCTGGCGGCAAGACCTTTGTGGACAATATCAATCGTGCGGAGACGGCCTCCCGCCGAGCCGTGCGGTGGACCTGCAGGACTATTCATATTGTTCCCTGTATCTACGCACCACATGGAGCGCTATGATGTTGAGGATCAGTGTCACGACGAACAGCACCAGCCCCAAGGCAAAAGCCGCCAGGGTCTTGGGGTTGTCGAATTCCTGATCACCCGTCAGCAATGTGACAATCTGCACCGTAACCGTCGTAACCGCATCGAACGGATTCGCAGTGAGGTTGGCGGCAAGGCCCGCTGCCATGACGACAATCATGGTCTCACCGATTGCCCGGGACGTCGCCAGCAACACCCCGCCGACAATACCGGGCAATGCCGCGGGAATGACCACCTTCTTGATCGTCTCGGATTTCGTTGCACCCAGTGCGTACGAACCGTCCCGCATGGCCTGAGGAACCGCGTTTATCACGTCGTCGGAAAGCGAAGAGACGAAGGGGATGATCATGACGCCCATGACAAAGCCTGCGGCCAGAGCGCTCTCGGACGCTATGTGCAGCCCCAGGAGCCCTCCGGTGTCACGGATTGTGGGTGCTACAACAAGGGCGGCAAAAAAGCCGTACACGACCGTGGGGATGCCGGCCAGGATTTCCATGAGAGGCTTGGCCGCACTCCGCATTTTGCTCCCCGCGTATTCGGACAGATAAATGGCCGCCAACAGGCCTATGGGGACGGATACCACAAGAGCGATGGCGGAAATAAGCAAAGTTCCCGCGAAAACCGGCACTGCACCGAAAGCCCCTGAACCGGCCACCTGATCGGTGCGTATGGCGATTTGGGGATTCCACTCCAGACCGAAAAGGAATTCGGTAATGGGGACGGCGCGGAAGAAGCGAATGGATTCGAAGAGAACCGAGGCGACAATCCCGATGGTCGTCAGAATGGCAATTGTGGAACAGAGGACCATGAGCATTTTTATGACGAATTCGACTTGGTTGCGTGCGCGAAAAGCCGGCCGGATCCTCCACCAAACGGTAGCCGCTCCGGCGATGCCCAGCGAAAGTGCCGAAACGGCCAAGGCGAGATGACTGAGGGTCCGAACCCTCCCGTACTGCTGAGCCGCGCCGGCCAGCGCAGGATCGTCCGGTAATTTGATGGCTCCCGTCACGATATTCCGGATTTCGTTGACGATGAGGGTCAGCCGGTCCGCTGGAAGATCGCGCATCTCCTGCGGCACGTGACTCAGCACAACGTTGATAATGATGCCCGGTTCGAAGACAAGCCAGAAGCCGTAGAGAAGAAACGCCGGAATGCCGCACCACAGGGCGGCCAGCCACCCATAGTACGACGGCAGGGAGTGAAGATTCTTCACTTCCTTGCGGCCGCCGACCACCTTGTAGGCCCGTTTCAGACCCGCAATATAGGCAAGGATGCACAAACCGGCGATCACGAAGAACAAAATCGAGGGATCCATGGTGTACTCTGTCCGCCAGAATTCCGGTAATGGCCGCACGGACGCACAAGGCCGCAGAACCTACCAACAGCCTCCTCGGTCCCTTTGTTGTGCGGCGCCGGCCGGCAATGCGAAATCAGCTTAACATGTCGGATGTTCGGAACTTGTTAGGGCTCTGTCAGACTATTGTGAGATATCCTCAACCGCGGTACGCCCCCCGGCGGCAAGACGCGCAGCGGACGGCAACCTTGGGGTCGAAGCCTGAACCGAAGTGATCCGCACGCCGGATGCGCGCTCACCGGAATCGCGGAAATTGGGAGTAATTTGGAGGAAAGAACCCGATACCACTCCTACTGCCGAAACAAGTTACGACTCCGCGGTGACGAAAGCCGCATGCACTCCGAAACGTTGAAAGCTCGATTTCAAGCCTTCCGGACAGGGTTCCTCGCAGAATCCTCACCAAACCGTAACCAAAAACTGACCGGCCGAAGCGTTGGCGGAAGCGGGCGCGGCCTGTATGATGGATGGGCATTTCGGGGGCGATGGAATTACGTGGCCTTGCGTCCTCTTCCGGCCGGCGAGTCGGCCTGCGGAGGCCGCGTATGGAATGACGCCGAGCAATCGACGAAAACATCGAACCGCAAGCGAACATTTTGGCTGGAGGTACTTCATGAGCGGGGACCACATAGTGCGATCGTATGACGAAGAACTCAATCAGCTGACCTCGACGGTTCAGCAGGTGATGTCCTTGGCGGAAGAGCAGATCGGCCGGGCGCTCAAGGCCGTAAGCGAGAGTGACGAGAGCCTCGCAAAGGAGGTCATAGACAACGACCAAGAAATCGACCTGCTGGAGCGTGAGGCTCACAGGATGGGGGCGCGCCTCATCGCACTGAGGGAACCAAAAGGCGGCGACCTCCGGAAAATCATCGCGTCCATGCGGACGGTTGTCGATGTCGAACGGGTCGGTGATTACGCGGTGAATGTGGTTAAGTTGCTGCCCTTGGTTCGGGAGAAATTGCCTGAAGGCGTCGTGGACGAGTTGGAACGCATGGGAGTGATCGTCACCTCGATGCTCCGGGAACTCCGTCAAGCCTTTGGAACCGGTGATATGGAAAAGGCGGTGGAGATCTGGAAGCAGGATGATGAAGTGGATGAACTCTATGTAGAGTTGATGACCCATGCGCGCTCACGTATGGAAAGGCTCCAAAACGGGGAACGGCTCGAATTGTACAAGGACGTGGTTTTCATGGCGAAAGCCTTGGAGCGGATGGGCGATCACCTGACGAATGTAGCCGAGCACATTTATGAGATGGTGCTGGGGCTCCCCATGGAACACCCCACTCGACCGTGACCGATGCCGTGAAAACGCGGCGGAGCCCCCCCTTTTGGGGGTCCTCAGAATTCGTTGTGCGGCTCCCCCCAATGCTTGTGACTTAGTGCCCCATGGCAAAAGTACGGTCACGGATTCTTGACCTCTTGAGATTGCCACGCCCTCCCAAAGCCTCGGGCTCGCAATGACAAATTGCGGGATGTCATTGCGAGGAGTGCAGCGACGAAGCAATCTCGGCGCGAAAAATCCGTGACCGTATTTAGGCCACAGAACACTTAGTGTTCTATGGCACAAATACGGTCGCACAAGCTGACCCGTCTTCCCGGCGTAGGCCGGGAACCAGTTTCTTTTTCCTGGACCCCGGCCTGCGCCCATAGGCGTTAACTTAGGCCCGCTGGTCGGCTTGGACTCGGGTTCATTCATAACGTCCCGAAGGGACCCGTCCCGCGTCTCGCGGGATTAGCCGGGCCTTTTAAGGCCCGGAAATCGGCTTTATCCCGTTTTTCCGGGGGATCAATCCCCCGGCTAAATTCCTAAGTGCCTTCGGCACATTAAGATCGCTGCATCTCAACACCGAAAACGGTGTGCATGCTTCGATCCGTGTGCCGGTTGAAGTACGGGTTGGCTGCCGGAATCCTTAAGTTAACGCTTATGGGCCTGCGCCGGGGAGACGGCCGGTTGTAACGAGAAACTATTCAGAACAAAACATTCCGTTAACAAGACACAAGCAATTGTCGGCCATTAATGCAAAAAGGGCTTGTTTGCGAGCGCGACTTTAGCCCGGAATGCACGCGTGCGTTTTCTGCGGAAGGCATCATCGGTATCGGGTGCACCGCTAAAGGCGCTCTTTGCGCGGCCGGCATCCCGACTGCCAAGCTCCCGGGAACCAGCTGCCGGGACACGTTTCTGCGGATGAACATTCCGCTCATTGACGGCGGCGGGGGGCTCGGGAGGCCGTGGAGGTATAGCGGTGTTAAAACGAAAATTCAGTCGCTTGTTCGATCACAAGAACATGAACCCCATCAAGGCTCTTACCATAAGCTGGCTTCTCAGCCTCCTGCTGTTGCCGGTGGTCGGGGCCATCGTTTGGGGCATGTACGGATCGTACACGGACATAGCAACGAGAGAATTCAGGCTGCAGCAGTTGGTGGGCAATATCGTTCATCTGAACGAAGTACTCACCTCTGCGGCCCGTACGGCCGCCACCACCGGAGACCCCAAGTGGGTCGACCGGTACAAGGAGATCGAACCCGATCTCGACAACGCCATCAACACTATTGCCATGACGGCCCGCCACTCCTATGAAAGCACCTATGCAGCGAAGACAAAATCCGCGTACACGAAACTCATTCAGATGGAGGATTTGGCCCTGACTCTCGTCGAGAGCCGGCGTCTCGACGAAGCGGAGAAGATTCTGTTCGGGGAGGAATACGAGCAGCAGAAGAAGCTCTATTCGCAGGGCATAGAGGAGATGGCCTCGGCCATTCAGCAACGGGTCACAAAGAATTTGGCTTCTCTTAAGAGCCGCATGATCTCCGTGGGAGTCCTGGGATTCATCACCGTATCGGTACTGCTGGGTGTTTGGCTCGCCGTAGTGATTCTGGTTAAGGTTCAGTTAAGTGAACGGAAGAAGGCGGAAGAAGCCGTTGCCCGGAGTGAGCGGAGATTCCGCAACCTGGTGGAGAACGCACCGCTGGGAATCTTCCTCTGCGGCTCTAATGGGCTCCTGGGCCAAATCAATCCCATGCTTACGCGCATCTTCCCATCGCTCACCGAAGAGGCCGCGGCAAAGACAAACATGCTCCGGTATCCCGAATTTGTCCGGGCAGGCATCTCGGACGGAGTGCACAGTTGCCTTACAACCGGTGAGTCCGCCGTTGTCGAGGGGCCCTATACCGCCCCTACCGGAGACTACCTGTATGTGCGGGTTCATCTGACGCCCTTCCTCGACGACCGTGGTGATATCACCGCCGTTCAAGGGTTGGTTGAGGACGTCACGGACCGCAAACGGGCCGAGCGAGAATTGAACGAGGCTCACGAGATGGTGTCCGCCGAGGCGGCAAAGCTGAGATCGCTCATCGAAGTCATGGATGAGGGCGTGGTCTTTGCCTCGGCAGATGACACGGTTACTGAATCCAACACATGGTTTCTCGATCTGCAAGGGCGCAAACGGGACGAGGTGATCGGAAGGAGTTTGTGGGAAATCGGCTTGGACGACAAACTGACCGGAGATCTTCAACCTGTTCTCAGGGACTATCGGGAAGGGAGACGGGCCGAGCACGTCGCTCTGAATGAGCAATGGGACGGGATGTATGTTTCCTTCAGAATTCAACCGATGTTTCAGCACAACAGATACGGCGGGGTGGTGATAAATATCATCGACGTAACCGAACTGGCCGAATCACGGGAACGGGCCGAACAGGCGGATCGGAGCAAGAGCCAATTCCTCGCGAACATGAGCCACGAAATCCGGACCCCCATGAACGCCATCATCGGCATGGCGGAACTCGCCATGAACACGCCTTTGACCGAAGTTCAGCGGGAATACCTGCAAACCATCGAGATGTCGGGACACGCATTGTTGTCCCTCATCAACGATATTCTCGACTTTTCCAAGATAGAGGCCGGTAAACTCGAACTCCACCCGGTAGGCTTGAGCCTCAGGGATCACGTCTGTGCTACGGTTCAGTCCATGGCTCCTCAGGCTCACTGCAAGGGTGTCGAGCTTGCCTGCAGAATCGATCCGTCGATACCGGACAACCTGAGAGCCGATCCGGACAGGATTCGTCAGATACTGATAAATCTTGCGGGCAATGCGGTCAAGTTCACTGCGGAAGGCGAGGTGGTGGTTCAGGCCGAATTGGAATCCAGAAACGAGGATCAAGTGTATCTTCATTTCAGCGTTTCCGATACGGGCATAGGCATCCCCTTCGATAAACAGTCCAGAATTTTCTCGGCTTTCGAACAGGCGGACGGTTCCACCTCAAGGACGTACGGCGGCACGGGACTCGGACTGGCCATATCTTCCCAACTCGTGAACCTCATGGGCGGACGGATTTGGGTGAACAGCGTGGTGGGCGAGGGCAGCACGTTTCATTTCACGCTTCCCTTGGATATTCAGCCCGAGGCGGAAGGGCTTTTCGCGGAAGAAATCATCGAGCAGTTGACGAATCTAAAAGTGCTCGTGGTGGACGACAACGCCACAAACCGCCGTATTCTTGAAGAAGTGCTCCACCAGTGGGACATGAACCCGACCATGGCCGTCAACGGCATGAAAGGCCTGGAACGCCTCGCGGAAGCCCTGGAAAACGGCGCTCCGTTCGATCTGGCGCTGGTGGACGGCATGATGCCGGTAATGGATGGATTCCAGATGGTTGAAAAGATCCGGCAGGATTCACGCTTCGACAATCTGAGGCTCCTCATGCTGACTTCAGCAAGCCCCGACTGTTCGGCAGAGAAGTGCCGTGCCTTGGGCGTCGGAGACTGCCTTTTGAAGCCCATTCATCAATCCAACCTGTTCAATACCATCGTCCGCATGTTCCGGCGTCACGACCTTCCCGAGATCGAAGCACGGGAAGAGATCTCCAAGGACAGGATCCCCAAGACTGAACGGGCCCTTAAAGTCCTGGTGGTAGAGGACAATGCCTTCAACCAGAAGGTGGCCTTCGGAATGCTCACTACCATGGGCCACACCGTTGTAATGGCGGGCAACGGCAGAGAAGGCCTTGAAACGTATAGAGAGGACAGGTTCGACGTCATCCTGATGGACGTTCAGATGCCGTATATGGACGGGCTGGAAGCCACGAGGCGCATCCGCCAACTCGAGTCCAACGGCGACAAACGCATACCCATAGTGGCCATGACCGCCCATGCCATGAAAGGCGACCGGGAGGAATGTCTCAAGGCGGGAATGGACGGGTACATTGCCAAACCGATCAGCAGTCGCGAACTGTCCGATGTGTTGGAGAATATCTCCGCCAACATTCAGTTGACCCGCCCCCAAAGCCCATGTCCGGTCAGGACGGAAAAGCCGGTGGATCTCGGTGATCTCCTTCGGGGAGTGGGCGGAAACAAGGCACTTCTGAAAGAAATGCTGGAGATTTACAGAGAGGAGTATCCCGTCCTGTCCTCGGAAATCCGGCAGGCGGTGAGTCGGAAAGACGCCGAGGCCTTGAGAATTGCCTCTCACTCCTTAAAGGGTATGGTTGGGGGACTGGGAGCTCAATCCGCCTATGGAGCGGCCTTGAAACTGGAGAGTATGGGTCGGGAGTACAATTTGACCGACGCACAAAACGCACTGGAGGATCTCGAGCGTGAGCTTGACCTGGTAAGTTCGGCACTGGAAGTGGAAGTTGAGGAGGTCCTCGGATGAGAATACTGATTGCCGAAGACAACAGGTTCTTCCGGCGGCTCCTTGAGGTAAACCTGAAGCAGTGGGGACACGATATCGTCCAATGTGAGGACGGTCAACAGGCTTGGGACGTGCTCAAGGGTGAAGACCCCCCGAGACTGGCCGTACTCGACTGGGAAATGCCCAAGAAGCATGGGGTTGAGATCTGCCGGGACGTCCGGGAGCTAAAGGACCGGCCCTATGTGTACATAATCCTGCTCACGGCAAAGAACAGACAAGACGATCTTGTCGAGGGCCTTGAGTCTGGAGCCGACGACTACATAACCAAACCCTTCGATCCCGTGGAACTCAAGGTCCGGTTGAGGGCGGGCATTCGAATCGTGCAACTGCAGGATGATTTGCTTTCGGCATACCGGGCGGCGGAAATGCGGGCCAAAGAGGACTCGTTGACGGGATTGTGGAACCATTCGGCCATACTGGACATCCTCCGGAAGGAGCTGTCCCGCTCGGCACGTCGGCATTCCTGGGTGGGAGTGATCATGGCGGACATGGATCAGTTCAAGAAGATCAATGACAGCCACGGGCATCTGAAGGGCGACCGCGTTCTCAAGCGAGCCGCCGACGTTCTGAGGAAGGGAGTTAGGTCATACGATTCGGTGGGACGTTACGGAGGAGAGGAGTTCTTGATCGTTCTTCCCGCATGCGATCTCCGCGAGGCGGGCATTCTGGCCGAGAGACTCCGTGTCGCCGCTGAACGGGACTCCATGAATGACGGATCACCCGGATCCAACTGGACCATCAGCTTGGGAGTTACCGCGGTCAAAGGCTCGAACGGAATGACGCCGGACTTCGCAATAAGGACTGCGGATCAGGCACTCTACCGTGCCAAGGACCGCGGCCGTAACTGCGTGGAGATCTTCGACAGCCCGCCCGATCCGAGGTGACGCGGCCGGGAACGGCGCACGTACCGGATTTTCGGACGGCATGTGCTCAGTTGCGCAAGAGTGAACCGCCCCGAATCGCCGGCAGAAGGGCAAGACCTTTTCTTGTCCGGCGGGATAAGACGAGAAGATACATGCGAGCTGCAAAGCCCTCGGTGCTTGTAGTCGATTGCGACAACGGTTATGCCCGCTCCCTGGCAAAGACCCTGATCCGCGCGGGATTTGCCGTAAGCACCGCCGATGACGTTCCCGGAGCCATGTCGGTGCTGGAATCGAAGAAGTTCTCGGCGCTGGTGCTGGGTGCGGGAGCAAGTCCCGAAAAGGAAAAGGACCTTCTCAGGTGGGCGCGCAACAAGAGAATTGTGGGCAAGACCATTGCAATGGATAACCCGGGATCGCCATTTCTTGAAGATGTGAAGCAGGAGAAGACGGCCGATTTCGTGGTTTCAAAAGCCGTGGACAAGGATTCCCTCGTGAAATTTCTGACGGAGCAGATTCCGGAGAATGATGGGACTGAATCGTTTTCGGGTAGTATCCAGGGAGTTGACATCCTGTCCTATGTCCAGTTCATTCTCCTCGCCGGGATCAAGGCGGTATTGGAGATCTACTCTCAAGACGGGGCACGCGGCACGGTCTTTGTCAACAACGGCGGGATATGTCATGCCGCCTCCGGAACATTGAGCGGAGAAGCCGCGCTGTTCAGGTGTCTGTGTTTCAGAGGAGGCAATGTCGTGACCCGGGAATGGAGGGAACCTGAGAAGACCACCATCGACAAGCCCGGCGATTTCCTCCTTTTCGAGGCAGCGCGGCAACGTGATGAGTGCCTCGGGCAATAGTATAGTGCCGCTCTTTGAATTTCGCGGTAATCCTAATCCAGTTCCTCAAGGATCCCACCGGTACTTCCTGTCATTGCGAGGAGCGCTTTCCCGCGCAGAACGCGGGAAAGCAATCTCAATGCCTCATGAAAGGCTGAGATTGCCACGCCCTCCCAAAGCCTCGGGCTCGCAATGACAAACGTGACGGTGTCCGCAGTATTCAAGGAGCGAGACTATATATAGTATCGGCAAACGGATAAGCTGCCTCACCCGAGGCAAAGGGATTGCCGGGTGAAGCAGACAATGGAGACAACCGTTGCAGCACGAAACGCCTGTCAAGTCACTTACGTTTGACTCATTTATCCCGTGTCCGGGGAATATGACCGCGACCCAGATGGCAATCCTCATGGCGGAGAACGGGAGTTTATCCTCCGGTGAGGCCCTTCTCTACCTGTACGGCGACAGAGGCGTAGGCAAGACGCATCTGCTCAACGCCGTCGCCAACGCGGCTGCGAAATACGATACCGTTTTCGCGGACGTCAAGAAGCTCCTGAAATGGTGTGAGGAAAAATGGGAAAAAGGCGAGCGGGTGGATCTGGCGGAACGCTTAATAGATCCGGACCTGCTGTTGTTGGACAACGTGGATGCCTCTTCCGAACATGAACAGTTCCAGGCGGGCCTGTTCGATCTTATTGAGAACAGACTCTCTGCGGGCCTTGGAGTCGTTGCCGCCGCAAGGGTTCCCCCTTCCGGGCTGAAGGTTTTCCATTCAGAGTACGAGAATCTGCTCGGCGGAGGCAGAATCGTGAAGCTTGACTGGGCCGATAGGGCGTGCCAAGAGGTGATACTCCGGAATCTCGTAGGAGCGGGAAACGCGCCGGATGCCGTGCTCGGTGCGATACTCTCCAAGGGCATCGAAGACGGCCATATGCTTAAAGACTGGGCACAGGGTTTGAGGGCACAGACCCAAATCAGCCGGTTGCTGACCCAGTTGGGTTACTCGCCGGCGAGCGTCCGGAAGACAGGAACCGATAGGGGGGCGTATCTGATTTCGCAATGGCGCTTGGAATTGGAGGGAAGAACTCATGTGGCCGATGTGGCCTACTCGCTGACCAGCCGCTCCGTGGTCACACGATGCTGGTCTCCACTGGAGAATTAGAAGCGTTGCCTTTTTGCGGGGCATCTTATGCCAAGACATGGACATAGGGGTCGTTAACACTTTCAAGGAAGATTCGGCTGCTGCACGGTATGTGGAAATGAATGCCGTACGGGACCGCTTGGTTGCCGTTTCATAGGAGTAACCCTGATCGTGTTCCCGGTTTCATATGAGGATTGCCGAATACTATCCCCTCGTAACCGATGGAAAGCTGCTGCGACTTGTCCGCGATTGGGAGGGATTTCCGAGATCCGCGGATGACTGTCGCAATAAACAAGGTACGGCAGGCAACACGAACGGGATGCCCCGCCGGGAACCAATCCTTTGTAGCCACCGCTGAAAGGCCGACGGGCCATGACCGCGGCAAGGGACCACAGGGGGAGGCCTCGAAAGCGCCCAGCGTTAAAAGCATTGTTGTGGAGCAAGATTGCCCCAATGACTGAAAACCAGAGGTGACCCCTATATTGCAAAGACACGTTTCACTGCAGGTAGCCCGAACAGGGCAAATCGGGAAGTGAACGGAGCCTATGTTCGTTTCCAACTGAGGCAAAGCAGGCGGATCGCTCTGTAATCGGCCGTCGAAAATGGAAATGTTCAATCAAAGGTTATCGTTGCATTAAACGAATGAGCCACTGCAATCGAAAAACGGCAGAAGCAATCTATGTCTGATCGGTGTCGTTTCCGGAATTTCTGGTCCGGCACGGGGAAACGTGTTATTTGTTCAGTGAAGACAGGCGGAGCTAACAAGACTGGAAGTTGTCTGGACACACCGCCAGTCTTCAGTTGGACGAAGATGCCGTCGAAGGCTCGGCGTAATATTGATCTGGGTTCATCCCTGAATCCAAAAAGAGCGGTATGGAATCAGCGACCGGTAAACAGAACGCGGAGGAGGCTGAGGTCAGAGGCAACATGAACACCGTTGAAGATACCGGAACCATCAGCTCCGCTAGGGGTTATCCGGGAAATCTCGATCTCACGCCAGACACACAATCTGATTTCGAGATAACTCCTGACGGAACCGAATACGAAGACACCGGCATTACCAAGCCGTTCAATCCGACACTGATAGATATTGCCACTAAGCAGATGAGTTTGGATACTTTTATCAGACGTATGCGTGAGGGAGAGATTAATCTCGCTCCCGACTTCCAACGGAGCGAGGTCTGGAAGGCTACAGCGAAATCCCGATTGATCGAGTCCTTGCTGATCCGCATACCGCTGCCGGCCTTTTACATGGATGCTACTGACGACGATTACTGGCTCGTAGTCGACGGACTTCAGAGACTTTCCACTTTGCGGGATTTCGTAATTAGGAAGACCATGAGGCTCCAGGACCTTGAGTTTCTGACCCTGTTTGAGGGCTGCACGTATGATGACTTGCCCAGAAACTATCAGCGGCGTATAGAGGAAACGCAGGTGACTGTGTATCTTATCGAGCAGGGCACGCCGCCCGAGGTTAAGTTCAACATCTTCAAACGGATCAATACAGGCGGATTGCCACTTTCCGCGCAGGAAATACGCCATGCCCTTAACCAAGGCCCTGTTACGGAATATCTGAAGCGTTTGGCTCATTCGGACGAATTTCAGCAGGCGACCTACGGGGGTGTTAGCGACAATCGCATGGCCGCAAGGGAATGCGCTTTGAGGTTTCTAGCGTTCACCATTACCCCTCCAGAGGAGTACAAGGCCGCCGATTTTGACTCTTTCCTGAGCGATGCCATGGGAACTGTCAACAAGATGTCAGACACTGAAAGGGACAACCTTTCCGGCCGTTTCATGAGGTCATTGAAGGCGGCCCATAAGATTTTCGGAGAGGCGGCTTTTCGCAAACCTGGACAAGTACCCCGGCGTTCCCCAATAAATAAGGCCTTGTTTGAAGTATGGACCGTCACTATGGATTGCCAGAGCGATGAAACACTAAGACGTTTGCAGGCATCGCATGAGGAGGTGACTGAAAAGGTTGTCACCTTCATTCGAAACGACTCAGGCTTCCTTAATGCTATTTCCCAGGGCACCGGTGACGCAGGTAAGGTCAAATTCCGTTTCATGCGCTTTCAAGAGGAAGTGCAGAAGGCATTATCATGATCGCGAGAATTGACCTAAGGAACTTCAAGTGCTTCGAATCACAATCTCTCAGCTTCCGCAACCTTACACTCTTGGCCGGGCTTAACGGAATGGGAAAGTCGTCAGTTCTCCAAGCATTACTTCTCATTCGGCAGTCCTATTTGGATGGCCTTTTACCAAAGACGGGATTGGAACTTAACGGATCGTTGGTCAAGATGGGGACCGCTCAGGAGGTTCTTTATGAGGACGCGCAAAGCGATGAATTCGAGATCGGCCTTGAGTGGGACGATGCGGCTCGTGTTCAATTCATATTGAAGTACCACAGGGAAGCCGATGTGCTTAGGATGGCCGACCAGAGGCTTCCGGACAGCACTTTCACCAAAGTCCCCTTCAACGACGATTTTCATTATCTTCAAGCCGAAAGAATCGGCCCCAGAACAACCAACCAAGTCTCCGATTACCAGGTGAGAGAACATCGACAAATCGGGACTACCGGAGAATTTTGTCAACATTTCCTTCATGTATATGGAAGCGAAAGCGTTAGGCACGACAGTCTTCTTCATGAGGAGTCTGAAGCCAAAGACTTGCGCAGCCAAGTACGGGCGTGGCTCCAGGAGATTAGTCCGGGAACTGAACTGCGTCTGAAAATGCATTCGGAGATGGATCTAGTGAATTTGCGATACTCTTTTGTTTCGGGAGAACAAAGGAGCAACTGGTACCGTTCCACTTCCGTAGGATTCGGAATTACATACGTACTGCCGATTCTCGTCGCAGTGCTTTCGTCAAGAGCAGACAGTATTGTACTCGTTGAAAACCCCGAAGCCCATCTACACCCCAGGGGACAGGTACGTCTGGCAGAGTTGCTCGCGAGAGCAGCCGGAAGCGGAATTCAGGTCATTGTGGAAACCCATAGTGATCACGTACTTAACGGAATACGAGTGGCAGTTCACGGAGGAATACTTGATCCCGATGCCGTGGCCATTCATTACTTTGACAGAGTGGAAGAAGAGGGACGTGTACACGCCACCGTGGAATCGCCGGTAATGGATAGAGACGGTCGGCTCGACCGGTGGCCTGATGGATTCTTCGACGAATGGGATAAGAGTTTGGAACGTTTGCTTGGGCCCAGGGAACAATAGCCATGCTCTTGGAAATGTTCGTTAATGAACTGTCACTTTCGCCGGCTGCAGCTGATGTCACTACGGGCCGCGATCGGGTGAAGGAATTCGTTCTTACGATGAGAGAGGCCACAGCACACGGAGTGAGGCGTACGCTCAGAATTCCGGAAGACTTCCAGGCTCGTCCAATTGCCTCGAATTATTACTGGAAGAACTGGATTAGGGATGATCGAGTTGAACGTGAACTGCGCAGGTTCTTTCTTTCACTTGCCACCAAGGAACCTTTCTTGCGAGACCAACCGGATATCGAGGCTGTTTGGAGCGAAATAGACTGTCTGTGGCATGGCCAGTTCGCATTAGGGCTGAAAGCGGCATACGTTTCCGACGGCCTTGCATTAAGCATGACTTCCGAGGAGGAATGGAACAACTTTTTGATTGAATGTGACATACATGAGGTGGTGGGAGAGGATGTCGAGTGCCGCAGAGAAGTTGTCCATCACGCTTCCACGACCAGTCACGTAGAGCCTCAACTGAGTTGGATCGAGGAACGCATACGAATTGCAGTGAGAGACGGCAAGGAACTCTGGCACTTGCGTGGTGACTTCTTTCCGGCTCTTGATTGGTGCTCCAGTGTGGAGGATCTAATGGCGCAGCTGCCGGTCGCGGCACTTCCCAGGATTGTTGGGGGGCTATTCAGCCTCAATTCCTTTTGTGCAACTTGGCAAAGTGGTCGGTTCGCTTCACAAGAGATCCAGTGTGTCGTATCTCCCGAATCGGAGGCAACCCTTAAGAAATACTGCGGGGAGCGCACCTTCATGTGTCCCGACGGTACGCATCGTCTGTTCAGTTGGCACGCAAAAGTTGGCTCTTGGCGCATCTATTTTGACCCGGCTTCTGGGCCTGGGCGTTTGCTCGTCGGATATGTGGGAAAGCACCTCCGGACAGTGAAATTTAGCTAGGGAACTGTCGCAAAACTCTTGATGTATCCGGAATCGTCCTACCAAGCACAAGTCATGCCGGAATTAACTTATTGAAAGCACTGGAGGCCGTTCGAGATATTCGGGGCTGTAAATCGAATTGTGGCACAATTCTGCCGGTTTTCAGGGTCTTGAGGCACTCTCCGGAGCCTGGGCTGGAGGATTACGGACAGGACCACCCGTCTTCGTGGGTAAGCGTCCCCTCATTTTCCGGGGTGAGCATTACTGCCCGCCGTCTCCCCGGCAAAGGCCAGGGTCCAGGGAGAAAAGACCTGATCCCGGCCTATACCTGAAAATCCCCCTTGTCCCCCCCTCTTTCTAAGGGGAACTTCGGCCCGGACCGCTCGAGGGATTTTCATGTTCAGTTGTGACCGGGAGGTGATGACGGTTCGCCGGGAAGACGCAACCCCATACGTTACCAAGTGTTTGCAACGTGTATTTGACCACGGTTTCTCATACGCTCTACCGCCGGCGTTTCTTGGGCATCTCCTTCCGAATGCGTTCCCATTCGTACGGTTCCAGCTCAAACGGGCCGAAAGCGTTACGATTTGCATAATCGCCGGCCAAGTAAGAGCCGATGCCGACGAGGACCGCGGCACGGAGGGTGCTCAGCATCGAGGGGCTTTCGGCATCACTGTCCTTTCTTTCGTTGGTAAGGAAGTCGTTGAGTCTTTCCAACGTAACGGTCTTTCCGGGATGCTACCGCGTGTTTGCAATCCTTTCTCGATCCCGCGAGACGCGGGATTCGCTTCGCTTGCCACATCAGTGCCGATCTGTAGGCGGAAGGTAGTTCGCCCGGCTCGAGCCCCGAGTCGCAAAGACAATCGTCAACACCTCTTTGTGCTGAGGGGAGCGACGAGGCAATTTCAACGCGAAAAGTGCCGACAAGGCGATCGTGGGACATGATCCGGTTTTGCGAACGGCGCCATGCGACCACGGGCGTTTTCGGGGGACACGATCCGATTTTGCCCATCGGATCTCAGGGCAAAAACAGTATCATGTCACCCAAAACCGCGTGTTCCCCGATTGCGCTGATCTACTTGTCCGCGGCAGGCTTGTCCGCGGCAACCGGTTTGTCGGCGTCACCGCCGGCCGCCGACTTCTCACTCACCATCGGTTTATCGGTCTTTTCACCCACCGCGGGCTTCTCAATTACAGCCGGTGTCTCATCTTTTCCACCGGCAACCACGCTTTTTTTCCAAAGGGTATGCACCAACTTGACAACATTCTTCGGCATGGGAACGTAGTCAAGCTTTCTTGCCGACCATTCCCCGTTGTTGAAGCACCAGTCGAAGAAGTCCAACATGGCTTGGGATTTTTCGGCATCCGGCTGGTTCTTGTAGACCACTATGTAGGAAGTTCCGAGTATAGGCCAGGTCTTCTCCCCCGGCTGGTCGTTGAGGTTCACGGAAAAGCCTTCCGAACCCTCCCAGTCGGCGTTCTCCGCGGCGGACTGAAACGTGCCGATTTGGGGACTGACGAATTTTCCGGCCAGATTTTGAAGTTGCACGTAGGTGAGCTTGTTCTTGACGGCGTAGGTGAACTCTACGTACCCTATGGCTCCGGGAGTCTTGCCCACGAGCTTGGCAACCCCGGGATTCCCCTTGCCTCCAAGGCCGGTGGGCCACGGAACCGAGTTGCCGGATCCCACCTTTTCTTTCCATATATTCGAGACTTTGCTCAGGTAGCTGGTGAAGATCCACGTAGTCCCCGATCCGTCGGCTCTGTGGACGACGGTGATGTCGTCTCCGGGCACGCGCAACTCAGGGTTGACTGCAAGGATTCTCCGGTCGTTCCATTTCTTGATCTTGCCGAGGAATATGTCCACGAGCAACTCAGGGGTCAGTTTCAGCTTCCCCTGCCGGATTCCCTCCACATGTATCACGGGAACGACTCCTCCCATGATCATGGGAAACTGTATCAATCCCGCGTCATCCAGTTCCTTGGAGCTCAGGGGTTTGTCCGAACCGCCGAAGTCCACGGTTTTAGCTTTGATGTGAGCGATTCCGCCGCTCGAACCAATACCTCTATAGCTGATCTGCACATTCTTTTTGCCCTTCTTTTGCTCATAGGCCTTGGCCCACTCGTGATAGACCGGCATGGGAAACGTAGCTCCCGAGCCGTTTATCACCACTTTGGCTTGGCTCTTGTCTTCCGCGGCCCAAGCAAGACCGCAACCGGCCGCGGCCGACAAGACCGCGGCCGACAGGATCATCATGAGCATGGCTAATTCAGCGGAACGTCTCATACCGGACAATAAACGACATGCCTTTTCCATCTCTATCTCCTTCCGTTTTGTTGCGGTCGTTTCCCTGAACGACTCCCCAAAGGGGTGCCGACGAGAGGGTAGGGAAAAACCGGTTCAGACGAGCCCCGGGCTCCCGTGGAACGTGTTGGAATCAAGCACGGCATGAGAGTTTTCCAATACCCGGCCCTTTGCGCCCTCATGTGGAGGAGGCCCCGCGGCATCCATCCCCGCGGGAAATCGGAAGACTGCACCCCCGTGACGCGCTCCCGCCTCAGTGACCGAAATCCAGGTTTTTGAATCCGGTACTGGTGATGAACTATAAGCCTCGGCGAGCAAGATTATCATGAGCGCTCCGTTAGAATTCCGACAGAACGGCCGCACCGCGGCGGCAATATGGTGTCGGCCCGGCCGGCGTCTTGATTTTGGCTCCGTAGTGTAATAGGACTGAGTTATGGAAATCATGAAAAGCTGTTCACACGTGAACCTCTCTGAAACATGGGATCGGATGACCGCCGGGAAGGAAGAGCGGTGCCGGGGGAGGCGCGGTTCAACCTTGATTGGTCGGCTTCGGCTTGCCGGCGTACGGCTCATTGTTGTGACGGCACTGTTTGCTTCGGCGCTGGGCTGCGATCGGCTGGAAAGCAGTACGACGAAGAACGAGGCGCACGTTCCCGCAGTCAAAGTGTCCGTCGTCACGATTCAGCCGACTCCCATTCGGGATACTCTCGTGTTGCCGGGTGTTGCCGAAGCATTGCAAGATGTGACTCTCGCTTCGGACCGGGAAGGGAAGGTCGAGTGGATCGGCCCCCGCGAGGGACAACGTGTAAAGAAGGGCGAACTGCTGGCCAAGATTGATGTAGCGGCACTCCAGGCGGCCATGGACCGGTACAAGGCGGCGCATGAGCTTGCCGAAATCGTTGCCGAACGCAGAAAGTCGCTCCACCAGGGCATGATCGTGTCACAAGAGGAAATGGAGAAGGCAGAGACTGAGCGGATGCTTGCCCTGCACAACTTGCGTGAGGCAAGAGTCCACTTTGAACAAGGATTCGTGCAATCTCCCATCGACGGGGTGGTCAACCGCAGGGACGTAGAGCCCGGAGAATTCGTCAAGCGGGGCGAGGCCTTGATGGAACTGGTTGCAGTGGACCGCATGCGTATCAATGTGGATGTTCCGGAAATGGACGTGCGGTACCTCAAGGTATGGCAGAATGCACGCGTTACCATTGACGCCTATCCTGGAGAGCATTGGAATGGCCTGGTGGATTTTGTGGCTTTCAAGGCCGACCCCGCGACAAAGACCTTCAAGGCCAGGGTGATTGTGGACAATGCAGAGGACCGCATACGGCCCGGAATGATAGCGCACGTTTCCTTTCTCCGCAGGCTGATTCCCAAGGCGGTTGTCGCACCGCTCTTCGCAGTATTGGACAAAGGCGGGGAGAGAATCCTGTTTGTGGAGAAAGACGGCAAGGCTCAGGCACGCACTGCGGTGATAGGAGTGATCGACGGCGACAAGGTGCAGATCGTCGGAGGATTGGAGCCCGGCGACAACCTCATCGTAACCGGACAACATAATGTTGAAGACGGGATGAGGGTTACCACCAAATGATCGTTAACCATGCAGCCCTTGACCGACAGATTACGGTGCTGGTTCTGCTCGTGATCATCGTCGTTGCCGGTGTGTACAGCTATGTGACGCTGCCCCGGGAGGCCAACCCCGACATCACCATACCCTTCGTGTTTGTGACGACTACGTATGAAGGGGTGGCGGCCAAAGACATCGAGAAGCTCATTACCATGCCTCTGGAGCGAAAGCTCAAAGGGATCTCGGACGTTGAGGAGATCCGTTCCAGCTCTGCGGAAGGGCTCTCCTATATTGCCATCAAGTTTCTTCCCAAAATGGACATCGATGACGCCGTTCAGAAGGTCCGGGACAAGGTGGACCAGGCAAAGAAGGATTTGCCCAACGAGCTTCTCGAAGATCCCGTCATCACCGAGGCGAACTTCTCGGATTTACCGATTATCCAGGTCGTACTTTCCGGCCCGTTCAGCCTCAAGAGGCTCAAGACATTTGCAGAAGAGCTCGAAGACCAAATCGAGAGTATTCCCGGAGTACTGGAGGCCAAGATAATCGGCGGTCTCGACCGGGAAATCCACGTGGAATTCGATCTGGAAAGGATCGCGGCATACAAGGTGCCGTTTTCGCAACTCGTCTCCGCGGTGAAACAGTCCAACGTGAACATGCCCGGCGGAGCCATGGACATCGGCGACGCAAAATATCTCGTACGGGTGCCGGAGGACTACAAGCACCCTCAGGAGATATTCTCCATTGTTGCCTTTGTCCGTGGGGGAAAGCCGGTCTATTTACGGGACGTGGCGACGATCCACGATCACTACAAGGATCCCACAACGAGAAGTCGCATCAGCGGCCGTAAGAGCGTCACCATTGAGGTCACCAAGCGCAGCGGGGAGAACATCGTACAAATCAATGACCGGATAAAGGCTCTCGTGCATCAGATGAGAAGCCAACTGCCGCCCTCCCTGAAGATCGATCTGACCTCGGACATGTCCCAAGACGTCAGGCTCCTTATTTCGGATCTGGAGAACAATATTCTTTCCGGCTTGGTCCTGGTGCTTGCCGTGGTGTTCGTGTTCATCGGCGGACGTTCGGCCTTCTTCGTTGCCGTGGCAATCCCCTTGTCGCTGTTGATCACGTTTTCGATTCTCCAGGCGATGAACGTCACGTTGAACATCGTGGTGTTGTTCTCTCTCATCCTCGCATTGGGCATGCTGGTGGACAACGGCATCGTCATCGTGGAAAACATCTACCGGCACGTTCAGGAAGGCAGGACCAGAGAGGAGGCGGCCAAGATCGGTACGGACGAGGTCGCGTGGCCGGTGACCACCTCTACGCTTACAACGCTGGGGGCGTTCTTTCCGTTGCTGTTCTGGCCGGACATCATGGGCGAGTTCATGATGTATCTGCCCATGACCGTGATCATTTCCCTTACGGCTTCATTGTTTGTGGCCCTGGTGGTCAATCCGGTGCTCTCGGCACGCTATCAAACGGCGAAACCGAAAGTCATGACGAGTGATGGGAGAGAAGAGCGGCTGCCAGCGGTAATGCGGATCTACAAGCAGGTGTTGGTCCGGTCTCTCGATCATAGGGCTTTGGTCGTTGCCGGAGCGTTCGGACTCCTCGTGCTGTCGATAGCCGCGTTTGCACTGTTCGGCAAGGGAAGCGAGTTCTTTCCCGACGTGGAACCCCGCCGTGCATTCGTCGACGTGCAGGCCCCCCAGGGCACCAACCTCGATGCCTCGGACAGACTTATCAAACAAGTGGAAGAAGTTGTGTCGGAGTATCCGGACATCAAGCACGCGATTTCCAACATCGGAACCGCGGAAGCGAGCCCGTTTTCGACAATTGGAGGGGTCGGGACGCATCTGAGCCGCGTTACTTTGGACTTCAAGGATTTTCACGACAGATCGCGGGTTTCGTCCGGCATAGTAAAAGAAGTGCGGGACCGGACTTCGGCAAAGATCCGGGGCGCGGATGTCCGGGTCGAGAAGGAAAAGGAGGGGCCGCCGACCGGTTACCCCATCAATATGGAGATCGCCGGACCGGACATCGAAACGCTGGGCGTTTTGGCCGGAAAAATACGGAAGAACATAGGCGGCATACCGGGCATGGTTGATCTCAAGGACAATTTCGTCTCGGGAAAGCCCGAAATCAACGTGAACGTGGACAAGGAGAAGGCTGCGCTTCTCGGCTTGGACACCTATATGATTGCGTACACGGTGAAATCGGCAATCAACGGTTCCAAGGTGGGCGTTTATCGAGAAGGCAAGGAAGAATATGATATCATTGTGAGACTTCCGGAAAAAGACCGGAGGTCCGTTGAGAGCCTGAAACGCCTCACCGTTTCAGGACCGAATGGAGAACCGATTCCGTTGACCAGCGTCGCCACGGTGAGGCTTGCAAGCGGACTGGGCGCCATCACCAGAGTGGACCAGAAACGAGTGGTGACCGTATCGGCCAACGTTTCAGACAGGTCGGCCAACGATATCATTGCAGAGATCGAAACAAGTCTTGCAGACTTCCCTTGGCCGCGGGGGTACACGTACCGCTTCACCGGGGAACACCGTGAACAGGAGAAATCCACCGCGTTTCTTTCAAAGGCATTTATTGCCGCAATCTTCATCATCTATCTCATACTGGTTACAGAATTCAATTCCGCCGCGGCGCCTCTCATCATCCTGACCTCCGTGCTGCTCTCGCTTATCGGTGTATTCATGGGACTCTTGATAACGGGAACCTCGTTCGGAATCATCATGACCGGGGTCGGGGTGATCAGCCTGGCGGGAGTGGTGGTGAACAATGCCATCGTACTCATCGACTACTACAACCAATTGAAGGAGAAAGGTCTCCACCCGCGCGACGCACTTGTGCAGACGGGCCTTGTGCGGTTCAGGCCGGTCATGCTCACTGCCGTGACGACGATTCTCGGGCTCCTCCCCATGGCCGTCGGCATCAGTTTCAATTTCAGGCAGCTGCGGTGGGAAATGGGCGGCGAGTCATCCCAGTGGTGGGGCCCTATGGCCGTTGCCGTGATCTTCGGTCTCTCCGTGGCAACCGTGCTCACCCTCGTTGTGGTGCCGGTTCTGTGTTCTTTGGCGGATCGGGTGGAGAAAGTCCCGCGGCCGGAGAAGTGATACCGGTTCGCTTTCCAGGATGTGACTGAGTGCTGCGCGGCTCACCCCCATGATCGGGCCGGCACATCCGAGCATGAAAACCCCTCAGTGGGACCGGCATCCTGCCGGTCGTCTTCAGACCGTCATCCCGGCATAGCCCGGGAACCAGTCTTCTTTTCCTCTTGGACCCCGGCCTTCGCCCATAAGCGCCAACCTAATCCGGAATTGTCGGAGTCCTCAAATTCCTCCCCTTTAGTAAACTCACCATGGCCACGGTGTCAAGCGAGTACAATGGTGAGTTTTTCTAAGGGGGGAACCGGCTCTTACCCCCCTTTATTAATGTAGCTCAATTTCTTCTCCTCCGGCGAAGAAATTGAGCTGGATGGTGGTTAGGCCGCCAATTTTGTAAGAGAAACCGCATCGGCCTCTCTTGCGGTAAGGAGGGCGGTGATGGTGAGCCTGCCCTTT
>JAZDHD010000089.1:0-33249 GCA_043806215.1 Pseudomonadota bacterium
TCTCATACGGTCCCTCCGGGACGTTCATGATCGCTTGCCCCGACAGGGGCTGTTGAGAGTAGCCCGGTACTTCAGTGCCGGGTCAAAAGCCAAGCGAGTAGTCTCACGATCGTTCGGTGACCGACATAGTTGTAACAGTTATTTTGGGACAGACACTAACTCGATGTGGTGGGACAAACACCCGACCGCGGCTTTGATCTGTCTCACCAAGCCGCATCTGCCATAGGAAGGTTTCAAAGAAATGTTCATGCCCGTCATTAACGAAAAGGACTGCTCGCGCTGCCGTGCGTGCGCCAAGATTTGCCCCAAGGCCGTCTTCGATAGTGATGAGGAACGGGTGACGGTATCCAATCCCATCTATTGCACCGGCTGTGAGTCGTGCACGGCGGTATGCCCCAATGCGGCCGTCAAGATCGAAGAAATGTAGGCGGATGATGCCAGACGCGCAGCAGAGGGTGCATGCGGACGCCGCCGGGAATCGGTGCGTTACGGTAGCAACGTCATTAGGCGGATCGTTGAAGAGACCTCAATTACCTGATTTCAGAGTGGAATAATGTGCACATGCACCGGGACAAGTGGGACGGGGGTCATACACGGTCGTTTCCAGCCCCTCCACAACGACCATATGACGTATCTCCTGGCCGGTAAGGCGCGTTGCGGCCATTTGATTGTCGGGGTTACCAATCCGGATCCTTCGCTGACCAAAGACGACCCGGCCGATCCCGGAAGAAGCGCGGCAGTGTCGAATCCCTTGACCTATTACCAGCGCTTCATCTTGATCCGGGAAGCCCTCCTGGAGGCCGGAATGGACTACGGGGAATTCTCCATAGTGCCGTTCCCCGTCAATCGTCCCGAGCTGTACCGGTATTACGTGCCTCTTGACGCATTGTTCCTTCTCACGATTTACGACTCTTGGGGACGGCGGAAACGCGAAATGTTCGAATCCCAAGGACTGAAGACCGAGGTGATGTGGGATAGGCCCATTGAACTGAAAGGCGTCAGCGGAGCCGAGATCCGCAAGCGGATGGTTACCGGAGAGCCTTGGGAACACCTCGTTCCAAAAAGCGTCGCGGGCAGGCTCAATGAATGGCGCGTTCCTCACCTCTTGAGAATGACGGTAGGCACAAACTCATCTTAAGGTTCGCCGGCGCCACCATGCTTTGCTCTCGTTCCCGGGCTCCTGCCTGGGAATGCCAATCCTCCGGGCTCTGCCCGGTTCCGGTAGGGGCGACCGGCGGTCGCCCAGGGCGAATGCCATTCGCCCCTACACAAGCGAGACGCAATCGGGGTGCAACGTCTTCCTTCTCGTTCCCACGTCTGCCCTGAGCATGTCCCATATCTTTTTGCCGGACACAGTTAGGAATCGGTAGGAAACAGCCGGTCAATTCGAAATGATGTCCAGTATGCCCTTGCAGGGCATGAGTCCGGCTTCCAGCGACTCAGGATATGGGTAATGCTCAGAGGCTGCCAGGGAATGTCTGTCATCCGGCATCGGAAACCCTATCCCGGGGGAGAACTCGCATCCCCAAGCAACACGGCAATAAACGCTTCCCTTATGGGCGTCATCACACAGGTCTTTCTCACGATAACGGAAATGGGATCCGGCTGAAAGTAATGGTCCAGCGGAATGAACGCGAGTTTTCGATGCGCAATGGGAAGCACGTCAGGGGCTATCATGGCAAAGCAGAGACCGAATCCCATCTCGACGTACAGTGAACTGAGTTCAACGTTCGAGGATTCCATGATTATGTGCAACGGCTTTCGTTGGGCATGAAACAGTCTTTCCAGTCTCGCTCTCATGGGGTACTCGGAGGTGTCGGGGGGCACTATTATGGGGTAGTCTGCCATGTCTTGCACAGTGACTCTCTCCGTCCGGCACAGCGGATGCCCTTGGGGAACGATGAGCACGGTCCTGACCGATAGCCATCCGAACGACCGCACGTCTTCCGGTACTGAGGAGGCAAGTATCACGCCAAAGTCAACGTCTCCATTTTTTACTAGGTCAATTACCTTGGGCTGCGGACTGTCGAGCAATGTGAGCCGGACATCGGGAAAGGCTTCGACATACTTCTTAAGTGGATATGGAAGGAGATGGTACAGAGTCGTGAAGGGTGCTGCGATTCGCAATCGCCCCGTCGTGTGTCCGGCAAGCCTCTGCAAGTCTTCTTTCAGCGCCTCGTGACGATCCAACAGATCTTCCGCGAAACTGAGAAATCGCTCACCGGCCGGGGTGAGGCGAAGTCTTCGCTTCCCGATGCGTTCGAAGAGAAGGCAGCCAAATTCGTCTTCCAGGGCCTTGACCTGTTGGCTCAAAGCCGACTGTGTGCGAAAGACTCGGTCTGCGGCCTTGGTAAAGCTTCCGGTGCGGGCCACATGGTAAAATCCGAGGATCTGTTGCCATTCCATTAGTTATTAGCCTCACTACTTAAATAGAGAAGAATAATCAATTTGGATAATAACACGTCGTGCCGCATTATGTCGCCGGATCTTACGGGAGTACGGGATCGAGTCTATGAAACCAACTACCAAAGAATCGACGGGAGGCACCATGAAAAGCACGCTTCAAGCCGGCATAACGCATGAGTTCGCCTATTGCGTTCCGGAAACCAAGACCGTCCCCAATCTCTATCCGGAGTCCCCCGAGTTTCAGCACATGCCGAGAGTCCTTGCCACGGGATTTCTTGTTGGATTGATCGAATGGACATGCATCCGGGCAGTGAATCCCCACCTCGATTGGCCCGGGGAGCAGACGGTGGGCATCGGCGTAAACGTCACACATACGGCTCCCACCCCGCCGGGCATGGTCGTGACGGTCCGGGTGAAACTCGAGGTTGTGGACGGGAAGAAGCTGACGTTTTCCGTCATGGCGGAAGACGAGCGCGGCACGATCTCCGAGGGTTCCCACGACAGATTCATTATTGATGCGGCGCGTTTCAATGAGAAGGTGGGGCAGAGATTAGCCGCGAGACCATGAAACGGTAGGCATGCAGAGTGGGGCGTACTCCTGCGTCCCTTCAGGACGCGTTGTCAATATTCGGTTGCCCGATTTCCGGGGCTTTAAAGGCCCGGCTAACATCGCGTGTCCCTTAGGGACGTCAAGAGCGACTTTGAACCGGGATGGACAAACATCCCTATTCGTTAGCGCTTATGAGAGAACTCCCCCCCGTGAGGGAGTTCCCCGTATATCGTTAGGAATTGCTATTCAGCCTGCTTGCGCAGAAAGGTGGGAATATCGAGATCTTCGTCGGTGTCGATTGCATACTCGTCGACCAGACTGAGGTGGCGGCTGTTCTTCTCTCGTTGACTTCTCCGTATGAACGACGGGATCCGGACGTCGTGCGGTTCCGACGGGATGACGGTTTTTGCCGCGGGCTTTTCCGGACAAGTCTCCTCAATCGGCATGGAGCCTGCCGAGTGTCGGGAAGGGATCTGCTCGGTCCGACTGGAACCGGTCTCATGTGCCCTTCCGAACCCCGTAGCGATGACGGTCACGTTCACGGCCTCACCCATCTCCTCATCGATCACCGCGCCGAAGATGATGTTGGCATCGTCATGGGCTTCGTTCTGGATAATGGATACCGCATCGTTGATTTCCGCCAGGGACATATTCGACGAACCGGTGATGTTGATCAGAACGCCGCGTGCACCGGCCATTGACATGTCTTCAAGCAACGGACTATTAATGGCCGTCCGGGTTGCCTCTTCCACCCTGCCCTCGCCCAATGCCGACCCGGTTCCCATAAGGGCCACGCCCTTCTCCGTCATGATGGTCTTTACGTCGGCAAAGTCCAAGTTAATCAGGCCGTTAACCGTTACCAAGTCCGATATTCCCTTCACGCCCTGAAGAAGCACGTCGTCCGCCTTACGGAACGCATCGAGGAATGAAATATCCTTCTTCAAAGAGAGGAGCTTCTGGTTCGGGATGATGATGAGCGTGTCGACTTCTCGACGGAGATCCTCAATTCCTTGTTCAGCCTGCCGCATCCTCTTCTTGCCTTCGAAGAGAAACGGCTTGGTCACTACCGCAACGGTAAGGGCGCCGATTTCCTGCCGGGCAATCCTCGCGATAATGGGCCCGGCACCCGTGCCCGTTCCACCACCCAGGCCGGCAGTGATGAAGACCATGTCCGAACCTTCCAAGGAATCGCGGACACTATCGTAATCCTCGTTCGCGGCGATCCGGCCGATCTCGGGATCGGCTCCCGCACCGAGGCCTTTGGTCTGTTGAGAGCCGAGCTGCAGCTTAACCTCGGACAGATTGTGCTGGAGCGACTGAGCGTCGGTATTTGCCGCGATGAACTCCACACCGCTGAGCCCCGACCTGATCATATTGTTGACGGCGTTTCCTCCTCCACCGCCCACACCGATGACTCGAATTAATGCCGTACGATTAGATTCCACATCAAACTCCAGCATTTGCCGGCACCTCCTGACATTGGCTCCTCGATTTCATCAAAACACCTTTATAAAATCCCTCCAGCGACTTGGATAAATTGCATATTTTAGGCAAAAATGCAACAGATAAAAGCCGTCCTGCCTCAAAAAGCTTCGGAAAACCACTGTTTCATTCTCCCTACAAAGCGGCCCAGAGTTCCCTCTTCAGAGTATGCATCAATCAGGCCGATGCCTCTGTTGCGGGCCCCCCAAAGCACCAGGCCCACTCCCGTCGCGTACACCGGGGAATTGACGACGTCCACCAGGCCGCTTATGCCGATGGGGAATCCCAGGCGCACGGGCATGTCGAAGATCTGTTCCGCGAGTTCACAGATTCCCTCCACCGCCACGGTTCCTCCCGTAAGCACCAAACCGGAGGCCGTGGATTGCAGGAGATTATACTTATCGAGTTCTCTGCGGGCCAATCCGAGGATTTCTTCGAGCCGCGGTTCCGTTATGTCGGCCAGCACCGCCCGGGAAAGGATTCTCGGCTGACGGCCTCCGACTCCCGGCACCTCGATGTTCTCGTCCTTGTCCACCAGCGCACCCAAAGCGCATCCGTAGCGTCTCTTGATCCGTTCCGCTTCGGCCATGGGAGTGCGCAGGCCCACCGCAATGTCGTTGGTGAGCTGATCTCCGCCCACGGGGATGACCGTTGTGTGCTGGATTGCCCCTTCAGCGAATACTGCAATGTCGGTGGTGCCGCCGCCGATGTCTATGAGACATACTCCCAGTTCCTTCTCGTCGGGTGAAAGCACGGCCTCGGCAGAGGCCATTTGTTGCAGGACCAGATCGTGCACGCGCATGCCGCTTCTGTTTGCGCAGCGGATAATGTTCTGGGCCGCGGACACGGCTCCCGTGACGATGTGGACCTTGGCCTCGAGGCGGACCCCTGCCATGCCGATGGGTTCCCGGATCCCTTCTTGATCGTCGACCATGAACTCCTGCGGAACGATGTGGATGACTTCGCGGTCCATGGGGATCGCCACGGCCCGAGCCGCGTCGATGACCCGCGTCACGTCCACGGGCGTCACTTCCCGGCTCTTGATGGCAATGACGCCGTGTGAGTTGATTCCCTTTATGTGTCCGCCCGAGATGCCCGCGTAGACTGCATCGGCATGGCAGCCGGCCATGAGTTCGGCATCCTCGACGGCCTTCCTGATGCTGGCGACCGTATGATCGATGTTGACGACGACCCCCCGCCGCAAGCCCTTTGACGGCGCCGTTCCCACTCCAATTATATCAACCATTCCGTCTGCGTTGACTTCGCCGATAATGGCACAGATCTTTGTCGTTCCCACATCGAGCCCGGCGATGATGGTTTCGGTTCGTGTCATATCCCTACCCCTGATGGCCTGGCTTGTCCGAGGAGCGGACCAGCGCGCGATCCTCAAAGTCCAGATTGATGGCTCCGGTGGTATGCCATTGTCCTCGTCGCATCAAGAACCGTTTGAGTCCGGCGTACCGTTTGAGCTTACGTTCAAAATCACCCTTACCAAGAATGAGAGTTCTCCCGGATGCCGTGTGCAGGCTTAGTCCATCGTCGAGGTCGATCCGGATCTCCGAGATCCGCGAAATGTCCGGGTCCGATCCGGTCCGTTCGACGAGATCCACAAGAGTCAGTCCCAAACGGATCATCTCCCGGACCTCCATGTGGCGGTCCTTCAACTGCGAAGGGCCCACCCCGGTAAACAGAGGAAAACGTACCGAATCCCCCGGTAGAAGCCGTGAGAAGAAGTCGGCCTGCTCATCCACGTAATACAGTTTATCTGCTGCCAGTATGGCCCTGGGACTCCGCTCCTCTATCTCCACTATGAGTCTGCCGGGAAACCTGCGGTACGCCGAGGCGGATCGAATCCACGGGTGCCGGTTCAGCCGTGCCGTAACGGCCCCCAGGTCAACCGTGAGGAGGTTCGTACCCGCTTCTATCTCCGCCGCTTCGACGACTTCATCCCGTGACAGTCGCCGGTTGCCGGCGACGTCGACGTGTTGCAGGTTGAAATACGGCAAGTACATGAAGACCAGATAAACCAGAAGTCCGCCCAATATCCCGTCAACCGCTATGAGCGTCACGAGGATGGATTTGAGGATGACCCGGTTTTTCTTACGTTCTTCCACCCGATCCCGGGCAGGCGGCGGCCCGGATGAAACAGCGACGTGAGAGCGGCGTCTGCTAAACATCGTACGCCTCCTCTCCCACTATCCGGATTTCCAACTCCAGGTCCACATTCTCGTGTCTCCGGACACTTTCGCGGATCCTTTCAATGAGTGCCGCAACATCGGAGAACATCGCGTTCCCGTTGTTGACAATGAAGTTCGCGTGTATCGGCGAGACTTCCGCGCCTCCCACGGTGATGCCCTTAAATCCCAAGCGGTCGATGATGGCGCCTGCCGGCCGATCCGAAGACGGGTTCTTAAATACGCAACCGGCACTGAACCGGTTATGGGGCTGAGATGAGCGTCGTCTTGTCCGTGCTCTCTCCAGATTTTTCTCTATGATCTCGGCAGATCCCTTCGGCAATGTCAGCGCCCCCTCCGTCACGGCCGTTCCCGCGGGAAGGTCGACTCGTCGGTATCCATACCCAATGGCGGGCTTCCCGACGAGATGTTCTTCTCCCGTGGGGGTGAGCAGCCTCACCGTTTCCAGAAAATCCGCAATACAGGCTCCTCCCGAACCGGCATTGGTCACGATCGCGCCGCCAAACGAGCCGGGTATTCCCCAAAGGCTTTCGAGACCGGTCCATCCGCCGGCGCACGCCCGGTTGATGACCGAGGGCAAGGGAGTACCGGCACCGACGGTGATCAACGCGTTGCCGGAGCCGTTTTCGCGGATTTCGAATGCTTTGATGCCCGTCATTCCGATCACGATACCCCGAAATCCCTCGTCACGGAACAGCACATTGGTTCCAGCTCCCAAGAGAATCCGAGAGATCCCGCGTTCCCGCACATAACGGAGCAAACAGGCAAGGTCCTCGGAATCCACGGGCTGGGCCGTGACGTCTGCGGGGCCGCCGATTTTGAAGGACGTCAGCCTGCTCAAGGGGACGTCCACATCAATCCGTCCCCGCATGATCCGCCGCATCTCGTCTATTATGCCGTTCGGCAGCCGCACGGTCACACGGCCTCCTTCTTGCGGAGTTCATCCAGTATTTCCGGGCCCAGGCGCGTTACATCGCCTGCCCCCAGGGTAATGAGCATGTCGCCCGGCTTGAGGTCTTCGGCGATCTGCCGGGGAATGGTCTTTCTGTCCGGGACGAACCGTGCCGTCTTGTGCCCCCGGCTGCGAATGCCCTCGCACAGCGACTCACCGGTAATCCCTTCGATGGGTTTTTCACTTGCCGGGTAAATGTCCATGACATAGAGCAGATCCGCATTGTGAAAAGCCGTCAGAAAATCATTATAGAGCGCTCGTGTCCTCGTGTACCGGTGCGGCTGAAACAACACGGCAATCCGCCGGTCGGCTATCTGGCCTGCGGCCTCGAGAACAGCCCTTATTTCGGCGGGATGATGGCCGTAATCGTCTATCACCGTCACTCCAGCCGCCCGTCCCCGCAACGTAAACCGGCGCTGAACTCCCGGGAATGTGTCCAGTGCCTTCTTTGTGTGCTCGAACGGCACGTCGAAAACCTCGGCCACGGTAATCGCCGCCAGGGCATCGACGACATTATGAATGCCCGGCATGGGAAGACCCACCTCACCAAGGAGCCGGTCTTCCCGGTATACGGAGAATCGGGTGATCCCACCCTCGAAGTACGGCTTCACTCCTCGGATGACCGCCTGGGATGAGAGCCCGTACGTGATGAAACGCTTTTCCACCGATTGGATGATGTTTTGAACCTGCGGATCGTCAAGACAAACAATGGCATACCCGTAAAACGGTATACGATTGATGAATTCCAGGAACGTCTCCCTGATCTCCTCCATGGACGAATAGCAATCCATGTGTTCGAGGTCGATATTGGTGATCAACGCGATGGTGGGAAACAGCTTCAAGAAAGAGCGGTCGGATTCGTCGGCTTCGGCCACCAGGAGATCGCCTTGGCCGAGATGCGCGCCGCCTCCGAGATGGTCGAGTTTCCCGCCGATCAGCACCGTGGGATCAAGTCCTGCCTCAGTGAGGACGGCAGCGATCATGGACGTGGTCGTCGTCTTGCCGTGCATGCCGGCAACCGCGATGGATGTCTGCATTCTCATCAGTTCGGCCAGCATCTCTGCACGCGGGATTACCGGTATCCGCCGTTCGCTGGCCGATATGAGTTCAGGGTTATCGTTACCGACCGCGGAAGAGACCACCACGCAATCCGCCTTCTCGAGATGAGCGCTGCTGTGGCCTATCCATACGCGGGCACCCAACTTCCGGAGTCTCTCGGTGGTCCCGGAATCCATGAGGTCGGAACCGCTCACACGAAATCCCAGGGCCAGGAGGATCTCCGCGATGCCGCTCATTCCTACGCCGCCGATGCCCACGAAGTGGACATCCTTGACTCTTTTGAACAGGGTTCCTATCACGGCCGGCTCCTTTCACGTTCCAGCAGATCCAGCGCTATGGTGCGGGCCGCGTCCGGGCGTCCGAGTTTCCGGGAATTTTCGGCCATGGTCTTCAACATATGCGGGTCGTTACCGAGGGTCAGGATTTCTCCTACGAGCGCCCCATTCTTAAGCTTTTCGTCGGGCACGACCCTGACGGCATTACGCCTTTCCAAGACGCCGGCATTGCGCGCCTGATGATCGCCTATCGCGTAAGGGTACGGGACCACTATGGCCGGTATGCCCAGTGCCGTCAACTCGGCCAAGGAACTCGCCCCACTCCGGCAGACAACCAGATCGGCCCACTGATAAGCAGGCCCCATGTCGTCAATGAATTCGACTACATCGGCTTCGATGCCGGCATCCTCATATGCCTTCTTCATCGGTTCCGCAGCTCCCGCACCCGTCTGATGCCGGATCCGGATTCTTGCGGCCATGGGGGAAAGAGCGGCCGCGCCGGCCGCCAAGGATACGTTGATACTCCGCGCTCCTCTCGATCCGCCAAAAATCAAGACATTGAGCTTGCCCTGGGTCTTGTCTCGATGAGACGCTTGAAGCAGATCCGTCCTCACGGGATTGCCCGTAAGGAGCGTTTTCGCCGGAGGCGGCGCCGGTTCCGTATCTTCCCATGACGTGTAGACCCTATCCACAAACCGGGACAGAATACGGTTCGTGGTTCCCATAACGGAATTCTGTTCTTGAACGGCCGTTGGAATTCTCAGCAACACGGCTGCCACAACAGTCGGTCCTGATGCAAATCCCCCAACTCCCAAAACGTGGGTCGGCCGGAACTCACGGATTACGGCAAGCGACTGAAACAGTGCGAGAGGAAGTTCCACGCCCGCCAGAACCGAGTTGATCAATCCCGTCCTTCTGATTCCTCTGGTGGTTATGTACCGTATGGGGTAATCGGTTTGCGGCAGGATGCGGGCCTCAATGCCCCGGCGAGTGCCCACAAACAGGACGCTCCCCCGACGGTCCTCGGCCTTGACGGCCTTCGCAACCGCGAGAGCCGGGAAGAGATGACCGCCTGTGCCGCCGCCTGCTATCAAGAGCCTCATTGCTTGACCTCCCCGGTGTCGGTTTGAGTGGCCCGGGTGATGGCCATGAGGATTCCCAGGCCCGCCAGATTCATGACCAACGAAGTTCCTCCCAGTGATACCAGGGGGAGCGGGAGTCCTTTCGTGGGGAGCATTCCCATGCTCACGGCCATGTTGAGTACCGCCTGAAGACCAATCAGCGAGGTAATGCCGAAGGCAACGTACCGATGAAATTTGTCCTCGCTTCTGATTGCCACGGTGAGCCCCCGACAGATAAGAAGGTAGAACAAGAGGATCAAGAGCAGTACGCCGACGAACCCTATTTCTTCTCCCACCACGGAGAAAACGAAGTCGGTGTGCGGCTGGGGCAAGTAGCCCAGTTTCTGGAGTCCCTTTCCGATGCCGACTCCCCACAGTCCGCCGCAGCTGAAAGCTATGAGACTCTGGATGATTTGATACCCGGAATTGAGATGATCGCCCCAGGGGTCGAGAAAGCTCAGGATTCTCGACCAGCGATACGGAGCGCTGATTGCAATCTGAATGAGCAGCGGCAGACAGAGTATGGCGCTTCCCAGGAGATGCTGGAGTCGGACGCCGGCCACGAAAAGCATGAGGAATCCCACTGCGGTAATGATCACAGCGGTGCCGAAATCCGGCTGAATCAGCACAAGGAGCACGACTACCCCCATGACCAGGATGTGGGGAAGAAAACCAACGGCAAAATCTCTTATCCCGTCACCTTTCTTCGCAAGTGACTTTGCAAAGAAGATAATGATGGCGTATTTAATGATTTCGGAGGGTTGGAGAAAAAAACCGAACGGAAGCCGAACCCACCTGTGGGATCCCCCCATTTCCACGCCGATCCCGGGAATGAACACCAAGAGCAGGAGGAATGTGGCACAGACCATGAAAGGGTACGCCAGGCGTTTCCAAACTGAAGGATTCACCATGGAAAGGAGATACATTGCCCCCAATCCTATAACCATGGCAAGTCCCTGCTTCTTAGCATAATGGAAGCCGTCGCCGTACTTGCCCGATGCAATGATGTAGCTCGCGGACGTCGCCATAACGATGCCGACGGTCAATATGATCACGACGATCGCAAGGAGGAACGGATCGGGGCCGAACGACTTTCGACGTTTCGGCTCCGGTTGCAGTCGGGCGGCCAAGTCCATCATTCACTCCCGGCGAACCACGTGCCCGGGTTCACGGCATTAGCGGCGTCGCTTGATTCCTGCCGGCGCCGGGCACATGCTTTGAGACATTCCATCCGCCTGAAGCTCACATACGGTGTCGCGCCGGGGAACCGGCCGGGCAGATGATTTCTATTCTCGTGCGGTTGTCGGCAGGTTACATCGAAGGGGCGACGAAGAATTTCCGCCCCCGATCCTTGGGCTTTGCAGGAGGATATCCGATCTTTCCAAGCGGTGCAGGTGTCGCGTTGTTGAGTCGAGGGTGTATTGGAATCTGCCAAATCCCCCCTAACCCCCCTTTGTAAAGGGGGGCAGGGGGGATTTTCGGCGAAGCCGGCTGCGAATCCGACCGTTTGGCCGGCATCTCGCTGCATCCCGGGTGTCTCTTGTTCCGCTTTCATCCTACCTCCCGCAGCATTCAGCTACCGCAGCTTGAGCGTGCTGATCGCCATGAGTGCAAACACAATGGAGATTATCCAGAACCGTACGATGACTTTTGGCTCCGGCCATCCTTTGAGTTCGAAGTGGTGATGAATGGGAGCCATGTTGAAGATGCGTTTTCCCGTGATCTTGAACGAAGCCACCTGAAGGATCACCGAAACCGTCTCGATGACGAACACGCCGCCGGCAATTGCAAGAAGGATCTCATGCTTGGTGACCACTGCCACTGCGCCGAGGAGTCCTCCGAGGGACAGGGAGCCGACATCCCCCATGAAGACCTCTGCCGGATACGCGTTGTACCAAAGAAACCCCATTCCCGCGCCGAGCATTGCTCCACACATGACGCAAAGTTCGCCGGATCCGGGTACATAGGCCACTTGCAGATAGTGCGAAAGTCTGAGATGCCCCGCTATATAGGCAAACAGCAGGTACGTGGCCGCGCAAATCATGACGGGCCCGATTGCAAGCCCATCGAGTCCGTCGGTGAGATTCACCGCGTTGGAAGCTCCCGCTATCACCAGAGCGGCAAAGGGAATGTACCAAATGCCCAGGTCGGGATTCACATTTTTGAAGAACGGAACCGCCAAGGTTGTCTTGAAGATGGGGTCAAGCCACAGGACCAGTCCCACTAAGGCGCCAATGACAAGCTGCATTCCAAACTTCTGCTTGGGGCTCAACCCTTTGTGACTCTTGCGAACGATTTTGAGGTAATCGTCCAGGAACCCTATGCCGCCATAACTGAGCGTCACCCCGAGAACGATGTAGAAATAGATGTTGTCGAGCCGGGTCCACAAGAGGCAGGAGATGGTCATGGCAAAGAGCATCAGCACGCCCCCCATGGTCGGGGTGCCGCTCTTGTTCAGATGCGACTTGGGACCGTCGTCCCGTATCATCTGCCCGATCTGGAACTCCCTGAGGTAGTCGATGAGCGGCCGTCCCAGCAGGAAGCTGATCATGAGTGCCGTCAGGGTGGCCATAATGGTCCTGAACGTGATGTACCTGAATACGTTGAACAGGATCAGATCCGCGCCCAAGGGATAAAGGAGATGGTACAGCATGGACTAATTCTCTCCTACGATTCGGTCGGCAATGAGTTCCATCTTCATCATTCGCGATCCTTTGACCAAAATGATTCCATACGAGCCTGAAACCTCTCGGATAACATCCCAGGCGGTCTCCCGATCCTGGACCAGGGTGAGACTATCGAGGTCTCCTCCCGCCGCGGCAAACCCGTTCATGAAGAACTTCCCATAGCGGCCGACGAAGACCACCCTGTGTATCCCCAGATCGGCAGCCCGTTTGCCGATGTATTCGTGGAGTTCCTTGGTCTGTCCGCCAAGTTCGGCCATGTCGGCCAACACTGCCAGCGATGGACGGGCGGGTCCTCCCGCGGCGAGAACCTCCAGGGCCGCGTCGACGGATTGGGGATTGGCGTTGTAACAGTCTCGAATCAGCTTTCTATTCCCGGGCAGAGAGATGATCTCCATTCTCCAATCCAGTGGAAGGAAATCAGCCAAACCGTCCCGGACGTCTTGCAGAGTCGATCCCACGGCCATGGCCGCTGCAGCCGCTGCAAGAGCATTGGAGACGTTATGGCGGCCTTGAATCTTGAGCGTGATTTCTTGTCGGCCGTAGGGACACACCATTTCAAAAGCCGTTTCCGTTCCCAGACGGATCTGTTCGGCTCGGAAATCTCCCCGGTCCACGCCGAACGTGACAAATCGCCCCCCCCATTCCAGGAGCAGGGCATTCAGGTGAGGGGCTTGGACGGGCACGATTGCACTGCCGGTCGATCGTAAGCCCCGGACCAGCTTGAACTTTTCTTTGGCCACGTTTTCCACGGAGCCTAAACCTTCCAGATGCACCGGTCCGATGCCCGTAATTACCGCGACATCCGGAGCAGCAGATCTTGCAAGCTCGTCCATTTCACCAACGGTATTGATTCCGGCTTCCACCACGGCAATGGTGTGCCCGGGGTTCAGGTTGAGCACCGTCATGGGAAGGCCGATAAGGTTATTGAAATTCGCTTGTGACACCAGGGGATGATGCGACCGTCTCAAGACGGCCGCGATCATCTCCTTTACGGTGGTTTTGCCCGAAGAGCCGGTGACCGCGATCAGGGGGATGGAGAATCTATCTCGGTGGGCTGATGCAAGGTCTGACAAAGCTTGGAGGGTGTCCTGAACCTGGATCAGGACAAAGCTGGTGAGATAATTGGGGATTTCCCTGTACGCACCGCGTGTCGCCAAGCTTCCTCGGGCTCCGGCTTCCAGGGCCGGAATAAGAAAATCATGACCGTCAAAGTTCGGTCCCTTCAATGGGACGAACAGATCGTCTTTCCTAATGTCTCTCGAATCGGTGGTGACGGCGCGGAATACGGCTTCAGGATCACCGCTGAAGAGAACACCTCGACATGCCTTCAAGACATCGCCGGCCGAATATGGTCCGCCCACTGCTCTCATAAACGGTTACTCCCTGAAATATCTCCGCACGCGTCTTTCGCACACCCCGGGCCTGCATTGTTGCCGGCCCGGATCTTCCTCAGTTCCTCCCGGACTACCTCTCTGTCGTCAAAGGGATGCCGGATGCCGTCGATTTCTTGATACGTTTCGTGTCCTTTGCCTGCCACCAACAGTATGTCGCCGCCGGCCAGTCTTTTCAGGGCCCACGAAACGGCACTCCGCCGGTCGGCGATCACCCGGTAGCAGCCCCTTGTGAGAGGACCTTCCGCAGCGTCGTTCCCGAACGGTACAAAGCCGAATTCGCGGACTCCGTCCTCGACCTGGCGGATTATGGCATCCGGATCCTCTGTGCGCGGATTGTCCGAGGTGATCACAACAACGTCGCTGCCGGCCGCGGCTTCCTTGCCCATGATGGGCCGTTTGGTCCTGTCTCGGTCTCCCCCGCAGCCCATCACGGTAATGATCCGCCCCTTACGGATGATGTTGAGCGCATCCAGGACGTTCTTGAGGGCATTGGGCGTATGGGCGTAGTCGACGAACACGGTCCCTCGGTCGGAGGCCACTCTCTCGAGCCTGCCGGGCACGGTGCGAACCGATTCGATTCCTCTGCGTACGGCATCGCCGGGGATGTCAAGCAGCTCGGAGACCGCAACCGCGGCCAGGATATTCGATAGGTTGAAGGGGCCCGTGAGCCCGGACCGGATTGCCGTCAGGCCTCTCGGTGTCCTTACGGTAACGGATATGCCCGATGCGGCCAGATCGGCCTGCACGGGATGAACCTTCGCGTTCGAAGACGTCCCGAAGCCCATACGCGGAACCGCGTCGATTTCCGAAAGCAATCTTCTCCCGTACGGGTCGTCCACATTTATTGCACAACACGGGGCCGGTTTTGACGACGACGGCAGGAGCCGGCTGAAAAGGGCCTTCTTGGCAAGATAATAGTCTTCAAGGTTTCCGTGATAGTCCAAGTGATCCTGAGTCAGATTCGTGAAAACGGCGACATCGAATTCGCACCCTTCCACCCGCCCCAGATCCAGGCCGTGGGAAGACACCTCCATGAAGACGTGTGACACGCCGTCGGCGGCCATTTCCGAGATGATCTGCTGAATATCGGATGCTTCCGGAGTCGTGTTCCGTGCAGCGCATTCCACTGCCGCCCAGCGGTGAGATATCGTGCCCAAGACCCCGGGACGGAAGCCCGCCTCCTTGGCAACGGCCTCCAAGAGAAACGTGAGAGTCGTCTTGCCGTTCGTCCCCGTGATCCCCACAAGACTCACCTGCTTCGTGGGGTGTCCGAACACGGCCGCGGACGCCGGTCCAAGCGCAGACCTCACATCAGGAACCTGAATCCAGGGAATGTCCTCGAATTCTTCCATCCGTGCGTTTTCGGACATAATTGCCGCTGCTCCTGCCTCGACCGCGCCGGCGATGAACCGGTTGCCGTCCGCATGTTCGCCGGATATGGCGGCAAAGAGCCACCCGGGCCGGACCTTGCGGCTGTCGTGAGTCACCCCGACGACGGGGATTGATGAATCCCCGAATACCTGCGACGCCGGGACTTTCTCCGGCAGCGCCGGCCTCCGTGCCGGTATCTTTCTCGTATCCGCCCGGCAGGAACGCCGGGACGCTACCGGTCGGGCAGAGATGCCGGTACGCTCTTCGGCAGCACCGGCCTCCGTGACGGTACGCTCTTCGGTAGCGCCGGCCTCCGTGCCGGTATCTTTCTCCGGGCCCGGCAGAGACTCCGGGACCCTGCCATTCCGTCCCTCAGACGAGTGGTCCAATGCCGCGGCTATGTCGCTGAGCCGAGTCACGATGTCTCTCCTGCAAATGAAACCTTCAGGGGCGCACCTTCCTTGAGGATCCGGCCCGGGAGAGGGTCTTGCCCCACCGCGTGTCCTACCCCGTTGAAGGACGCATCGCACTTCATTTTCCCGCATACTTCCAAGACCTGGTGCATGTTCAAACCCTTCATGTCGGGGACGACCCATTCACCCGGGTTAGGGCCCCGGCGAACGTTGACGCTCTTGGCATCGCGTCCCAACCCGGACTCATATCGGTCCGAGGTCAGGGCCAAAATGGGGAAGATCTTGTCCGGCCTGCCCCCGCGAAGCCCCAGAATGCCTTGCCCAATCTTGCGGAATACCGGGGCTGCGATTTTCCCGCCGGTCCGATGTTCCCCGGCCGGTTCGTCGATCATCACAAAAATCACCAATCTTGGTTTGACGTCAAGCAAGGCCCCGACAAACGAAACCACATATTTGTCCTTTGAATACCCGCCCGAAGGATCCGCCTTTTGGCCCGTGCCCGTCTTTCCCGCGACATCCACCCCAGGAATGGCCGCCGCCTTGCCGGTTCCCTTCTGCACCACTTTGCGGAGAATCGTGCGGATCCGGTCCGAGGTCGACTCCTTGATAACCCTGCGGACCGCTGTGGGCCTGTTCTCTCGAATGGTCTCCCCCAGAGGGGTGGCTATCCGTTTCATCAGGTGGGGCGTGTACAAATACCCTCCGTTAATTGCAGCGGCAAAGGCTGCGGTGATCTGCATGGGATTTACGGCCACCCCTTGACCGAAAGCCAAGTTTGCCTGGGTGAGTGAGGACCACCTGCCCGGCAAGGGCAAGGTCCCTCTGCGTTCTCCCGGGAGGTCGACTCCCGTGGGAGACCCGAATCCAAATCCCCTGAGTACCCGGTAGAACTCGCTCCTACCAAGCTTCTCCGCAACCTTGACCGCTCCAATATTGCTGGAACGGACAATCACATCTTCAAAGGACAAGGTCTTGTGAGGAACCACGTCATGTATCTCCGAGTTCTTGTACCGGTAAGCGCCGTTGTGGCAATAGAACTGCTCGCCCGGTGCCGCTTTTCCCAAATCCAACGCGGCGGCGGCAAGAAACACTTTGAACGTGGAGCCCGGCTCGAAGGTGTCCGCAACGCTTCGGTTTCTTCGTACCGAGTCGGAAGCCTTATGGAATGTATTGAGGTTATACGTCGGACGGACCGCAAGAGCGAGAATCTCGCCGGAGTCGGCATTCATGACGACGACGACACCGCTTTTTGCCCTTTCTCCGCACACTGCCTCATCCAAGGCCCTCTCCACGACGTACTGGATATTCCTGTCAAGCGTGACATGGAGATCACGCCGTTTGGGGTCTTGGCCGACTGCCGAGAACATTACCGGCCGGCCCAACGCGTCGCTCTGGGCGGTTACGGGAACGGGATCGACTTTGAGATCCTTGTCGTACGACAGCTCCAGCCCCTCCAAACCTTGAGAATCAATGCCTGCAAACCCTATGGCGTGGGCCGCGGAACTCTTCAGGGGATAGAAACGCTTGTATTCTTTGGCGGACATAACTCCCGCGAGATCCGCCTTCTTGATCTTTTCGGTCACCAGCGGCGATACGCGTCGCCGGATCCAAACAAACGCCCGGTTCTCTTCCAGCTTACCCAGGACATCCTTCTCGTCCATATCGAGTAGTCCTGCCAACTTGCGGGCTACGGCCTTCTTGTCCTCTATCCTCCTCGGCCGGGCGTAGATGGAGTCCACTTCAAGACTGGCAGCCATCTGATCTCCGGTCCGGTCGAGTATCATGCCTCTGCGCGCTTCAAGATGAAGTACCCGTGTCCGCTGTCTATCCGCAAGACTCTTCAACGACTCGGCGTCCGACACCTGAAGGCGGTATGCGCGCACAAGAAGCAAAACCGTTGCCGCGGCAAACGCCAGTGCCACAAGAGCTATCCGGAACGCCGCCCAGTTTATGGGTTTTGCTTCACGGGACATGGACTACCCTCTGCATTTCCGGAAACACCAGGCCAATCTTGCGCGCCTTCCGTTCCAACTCACCCGGCGACTGGAGCGACGCTATTTCCAGCTCCAATTCACGCTTGCGGTTCTTGAGTTCCTTATTCTTGGTTTCAAGCCCCGATATCTCATAGCCTATTTGAACGATCTGCATCCGTGTCCGCACGTAAAACAGCCCGACGAAGAGAACGGCAACGGACAGAATCACCACCGTCAACGGAGCCGCCCGGCGAATGCCCGGCTGCAGTCCCGAAATACCGATGGCCCGTGCAATGGCGGTCCCCGCACGGATTGCCGTTTCCTGGGTCCGCGCCATTAGCGGTTTCGCCTTTCACCTTCCGGCATGAGGATCCTCCGGGAATTGCAGCGCCTCAAGGGCCCGCATCTTGGCAGACCGAGCCCGGGGGTTTGCCCTCACCTCTTCGGTCGACGGCCTGATCGGCCGGGGGGTCAGCACCTGCCAGGCCGGCGATGCCTTCTGCCTCATGCGAAATGACTGTTTCACCCGGCGGTCTTCCAACGAGTGGTAGGAGACGACACAAAACCGGCCTCCCGCCTTGAGCAGCAACGGTATCTCCTCCAATGCGGTTTCCAGACTTTCCATCTCCTTGTTCACGGCTATCCGCAATGCCTGAAACGTCCGGGTGGCCGGATGAATACGGCCCCGGCGAGGTCCGATGATCCGTGTGACCGCGTGGGCCAAATCCTCGGTAGTCGTGAGCCGTCCACGGTCGCGCTCACGAATGAGCCCCTTCGCCAGTTTCTTGCAATACCTTTCCTCTCCATAGGTTGCAAGTATTTCTTCAAGTTTCTTAGCAGAAAGCGTGTCCAAGTATTCCACGGCGGTGACCCCTGAACTGGTATCGAAGCGCATATCAAGAGGCCCTTGGTGCCGAAAACTGAAGCCGCGTCCTGCGTCTTCCAGCTGATCGGACGAAAGGCCCAAATCCAGGACCGCGCCGTCCACTGACCCGATACCCAAGGAAGCGAGCAGATCGCCAGCTTGATCAAAACTTCCATGCACCGGGGTAAATCTCTTTCCATACTTCTTGAGCCGTTGAGACGCCCGGCTCAACGCATCAGGGTCCAGGTCCAATGCCACAACGCCTCCGTCGGGTTCCGAGGCCTCGAGGATGGCCTCCGAGTAGCCCCCGGCACCGAGGGTGCCGTCCAGATACACACGTCCGGAGGCAGGCCGGATAATTTCCAGCATTTCCTGCAAAAGAACGGAAACATGCAAGTATATTCTCCACTACCGCTTTGTCCCGGTACCCTGCGTGTAGTCCCGGACCCTGCTCATTTCCCAACCGGCGTGGTGCATGGGGAAAGGGACTACGAGTTCGCCTGGAGGTCTGCCGTTTTCTCGTTCCCGGACTCCGCCCGAGAATGAGTGTCCACCGGGCTCTGCACGGTCTTTGACTCGTACATCCGCTTCGTGACGGGCTTTCATGGTCCGTTTGCGACCGGCCTGTCATGGCGGTTCGCCGGAGTCCGAATGCCGGCCTTCACGAGGAAGCCGACAGCCGGCAACAGAGCCTGGAATTCCATGAAAACTTGTCTTAAAAGGTAGGCTATAACCTAATGCTTCAGTTGTCAAGAGATTTAGCTTGAGTTTTTTTATGTGAGCTGTTAAAATAATAGGTTTTTCATTGTAAGGATAACCGGTTGGGTCTTTGTATCGTTCCCGGGCAGACGACCCCGTTTACAGGCTCTCGCCGGAGAACGAAAGAGAATGCCTCCCTTGCGCCTTCTTTGGTCTTGACTACCGGCTCCGATCTCGATAGACTGGGATCGTGCCGAAGTGGTGGAATCTGGTAGACACACCATCTTGAGGGGGTGGCGGGCGAGAGCTCGTGCCGGTTCGAGTCCGGCCTTCGGCACCAGAACAGATTTGAGTTGACCCGGCCTTCAGGCCGGGTTTTTTGTTGGACGCGGGGAAGAAGAAAAAAAAGGACCACAACGGCACCATGAAATGGCCGATTGGTCCCTGCGGTGCGGGCAAAGCCCGCCCTAGCGGCGCCGGCGGCAACCCGGAGAGGACGGCTGTGTCCCGAGGCCGGCGGGCAAGCCGGTCGCCGCCTTCTGCGCGCATACGGTCCCCATCACGCCGGACCATCCTGCACGGATGACAAGGAGCGGGCCAAGACTTCTCTGGGGCGGCTGGTGCCGTCGGAAGGACCGATGATTCCTTCCGATTCCATTGCCTCGATGATGCGAGCCGCGCGGTTGTACCCGATTCTCATATGCCGTTGAATCAATGAGATTGACGCATGGCCCAGCCGGGTAATCAAATCCACCGCCTCATCGTATTTTTCGTCATCAATGAGTTCGCCGGCCGCGGCTTTCGACTCATCCTCCGCGACGTGGTTCGCAATCTCCTTGAGATACACCGGTGATCGTTGCGCCTTGATGTGATCGACAATCTTGCTGATTTCGTTCTCCGAGACGAACGCTCCGTGGATGCGTCTCATTTTGGACGTCCCCGGAGGCAGAAAAAGCATGTCGCCCATACCGAGCAGATGTTCGGCTCCCGTGGTGTCCAGGATCGTTCTCGAGTCGGGCTTGGCTGAGACCTGGAAGGAGATACGGGCAGGCAAATTGGCTTTGATTACGCCCGTAATGACATCCACCGACGGCCGCTGGGTGGCCAAGACAAGATGAATACCGGCCGCCCGGGCCATTTGAGCCAGTCTGGCTATCGAGATCTCTATGTCTTTCGCGGCCACCATCATCAATTCCGCCAGTTCATCCACGATAATGACCAGGTATGGCAGCTTTGAGGCAGGAAGATCTTCCGATCCGGAGGCAATTTGTCCTGCTAGTACTTTCTTGTTGTACCCCTCGATGTTCTTGGCTCCCGCCGCACTCAGGAGATCATACCTCCGCTCCATTTCCCTGATTGCCCAGGAGAGCACCTTCGGCACCTTATCCGGATCGGTTACCACCGGATGGAGCAAGTGGGGAATATCCTGATAGTACGAAAGCTCCAGCTTCTTGGGGTCAACCATGAGGAATTTCACGTCATCGGGATGACTGGACATGAGCAACGAACAGATAAGGCAGTTCAACCCCACGGATTTTCCCGTGCCCGTGGCCCCTGCGATAAGCAGGTGAGGCATGCGCGCAAGGCTGGTTGCGAAGGGCTCGCCGTCGATGTTCTTTCCCATGGCGATCTTCAGTGGGGACGTCGATTTCCTGAAAGCCGGAGACTCGATGATCTCCCGGAAATAGACGATTTCCCGATTTGCATTGGGCACTTCGATTCCCACGGTGTCCTTACCCGGAATCGGGGCCACCACCCGGGTGGAGCCGCATTTCAATGCCATGGCAAGATCGTCGGACGTGCTGAGGATTTTCCGCAAGGGAATACCGGGTGCCAGTGTCAATTCGTACATCGTGATGACGGGTCCCGGGTGCACCTCGACCACTTCGCCGGTGATCTTCAGATCCGCCAGCTTCTGTTCAAGGATTCTGGCATTCTGTTCCAGGAGTTTTTCGTCAACCGAACGGTTGGAGGTGTCCGGCTCGTCCAAGAAATCCGAGGGAGGGAGCTTAAAATCGTCCAACTCCTCCGGCCTGCCCTTTTCGGCCGCACCCGGGATCCGTAAATCCTCGTCGGCTCTCTTTGTCACCCGTATGGGCTTCGCCTCCTCGTTCCCGCAAGTTTCCCGTTTCTGCACCGGTGGAACCGCGGGGCATTGTGCAGCCGGAGAGATTTCCTCTCGAAGATACTGCTCTATCGCGGCCTCCAACTCCTGCGGCGTCACCTTCGGCGGGTCCGGGCGTTCCGTCCGGCCTGAGTCATCGGCTTTTTTCCCGGAAACGGCAGGAAGGGGTTGCGTCTCCTCCGGTGTCACAAGAGGTGCGGAGAGCATCTCCTCACTGGCATCCGGATCCTCGTCTTGGTCCGGCATTTCGGCGTACGCCCCTTCATCCCCTCTTTCCTTTTCCTCGGGAGGATCCTGTCCCGCTCGTGGGGCCGGCCTTTTCGGGCACGGCCCCTCGTCGCTCTTCTCCGTGTCCTCCGGCAGGAAGGAGATTCTCTTCCATGAATGGATATCCGGAGAACCGATGTCGTACTCGTCGGTGTTCCAAGGGAGGGGGTCGGGTTCGAACTCCGGGAATGTAACGGCGTCATTCTTTACGGAGGCGGCTTCTTGCTCCACGACCCGTTTCCGGACGGGAGTCCCGGATTTCATCTCCTCGGTCCGCAGGGAACGTTCCGCAGCTTTTTTCCGGGCAATTCGCCGCTCGTTGATCCCTTGGACCGTCCTGTTCAGCATTCTTACGGGTACGGCGGCGGCCGAGGAAGCAAGACGGCTCACGTCGCTCACCGAGATGCGCGACAGATGCAAGACACTGACGGACAGTAACGTGATACAGAGAAGGATTTCTCCGGCACTCCCCAGTAGCCGGAAAAACGAATCATGAAGGAAGACTCCCAACGCTCCGCCGGGATATTGGATATGCGACGCGAATGCCGGGCTTAATTCAAACCGCTCCAGAAGAGCTGAAGTTCCCGACAGTATCAGTATCAGTGAACAAACCTCCGTCCATCTGACCGAGGACGGAGACGGCATGAAGAGCCTTAACGCCTGGATGAGGAATCCCAGGGGCACGGCGATTGCGGAGAGGCCCATCAACTGCACCAACGCGTCCGCGACGTGAGATCCAACCAACCCGCACAAGTTTGAGACGCCGGAACGGTTTGTTGCCACATTAAACGAAGGGTCCTTCGGGTCGTGGGAGACCAGGCAGAGGAGAAGAAATGCCGCGCCGGCTACGAGGACTATTGCCGCATAGTCCCTCCCGGTCGACCCCCTCAAGGGCCCCGGAATCGTGTGCATTCGTGTTGAACCGGCTCTTCTGCCGACGGCCTTTACCGACATATGGTGCTCACGTGCCTCGTGAAGGATTGGATAACGCTCTGTCGGGCACACCGACCCTGAACCACTAAACCTAACTATTTCCAACGGCGTTGATAAAAACCTTAACATAACTATTGATATCAACGCAACAGTTATCTGAAATCTATGGCGTTATTGGTATGATATACTCATGTCCGACGGGCCGCCAACCCCCCTGATGGGAGTCGCCCATTCATCGCGCATGCAGCCAAGGATGGTGAACGGCCGGAATTTGAGGAAAGTGAACGCGATGGAGAATCGTGTGAGCCGGCGGAAGACTTGGCCTCCCCTTTGGAAGAATCGTTGACGAAGTCGGCGGGGGTGAGGTACGCTCGTGAGCGGGAGGGTGCTATGATGACGACTCGATTCACATTGGCGGTTATCGTGCTGGGGGCGGCATCGGCAATCGGAATTGTGCACGCAGACTTGGGGCTCGGCGCAGAGCCCTCCGCGGAATCCGGGCAACTGTCGCAGAGAGGTTCCTATACCGGCTCGGTAAGTTGCCGCAAGTGCCACGAGAAGTTCTACCGGTTGTGGGCTCCATCTCATCACGGGCTCGCAATGCAGCCGTATACCGCTGAATTGGCCCGCAACAAGCTCTCCCCACAGACAGAAGAGATCGTTATCGGGGGCTCCCGGTACCGGGCAGATATCGCCGGCGGGACCGGGTGGGTGATCGAACGCGGCCCCGAAGGCGAGAAGAAATACCGGATAGACCACGTGATGGGGGGTAAGAACGTCTATTACTTCCTTACCGCCATGGATCGGGGCCGGCTTCAGACTCTGCCCACGGCGTACGACGTGAACAAGAAGAAATGGTTCGACATGGCTGCGAGCGGGGTACGCCACTTCCCGGGGCACACGGATGAACCGATACACTGGAAGGATCGGCAGTACACGTTCAACACCGCGTGCTACGGGTGCCACGTAAGCCAGATCTCCACGAACTATGACCTTAAGACCGACACGTACCGCACGGTTTGGAAAGAGCCGGGGATAAACTGCGAGACCTGCCACGGCCCTGCCGAGGAGCATATTCGTGTGTGCGAGGCCGCGCCAAAAGGAACCGTTCCGAAGGATTTGAAAATGACTCGCGGCGGCCGAGACTTCTCCAAAGAACAGAACAATGCGACCTGTTCAAGCTGTCATGCCAAGGCGGTCGTGCTGACGGATTCCTTCCGACCCGGGGACAGGTTCTTCGACCATTTTGGTCTGGTCACTCTCGAAAACCCCGACTACTACCCGGATGGCCGAGACCTGGGTGAGAACTACACGTACACTTCCTGGTTCATGAGCCCCTGTGTCAAGTCGGGAAAACTCGATTGCCTCCACTGTCATACGTCCAGCGGTCGGTACAAGTTCAAGGCTGAGGATAAGGCCAATCAGGCGTGCATGCCTTGCCATGCAGAAAAGGTCGACAATCCCGCCCGGCACACGCATCACAAGAGTGACAGTCCGGGAAACAAGTGCATTGCTTGTCATATGCCCATGACGGACTTCGCCCGGATGCGCAGGAGCGACCACTCGATGCTGCCGCCCACCCCTGCCGCCACAATAGCCTTCAAATCGCCCAACGCCTGCAATGCGTGCCACAAGGACAAGACTCCCCAGTGGGCTGACGAATGGGTCCGCAAATGGCGCAAACGAGATTATCAGGCTGCGGTGCTCTACCGGGCCGGGTTGATCGATGCCGCCCGCAAGCGCGACTGGAACAGGCTGACGGAGATGCTCGATTATGTGATGAGCAAAGATCGGGACGAAATCTTCGCCACCTCGTTGATTCGCCTTGTGCCTGCTTCCGGGGACCCGCGGGTCGTACCGGCGTTGCTCAAGGCGATCAAGGACCCGTCGCCGCTGGTGCGTTCTGCAGCTGCCACGGCCTTGCAGAACGTTCCCAGTGAAGAATCCGTTCTCGCGCTCGTCGAGGCGAGCGGGGACGTGTGCCGCCTTGTGCGGGTCCGAGCCGCGGCCTCTCTTGCCGCTTACACGAACCTCCCGCTGACTGATGGGGACAAGAAAGAAATCGAGGCTGCAAACAAGGAGTATCTTGCTTCAATCCTTTCGCGGCCGGACCAGTGGGAATCCCACTACAATCTCGGCAACTACTACCTCGATCTCCATGATTTCAAGCAAGCAGTTGCTTCGTATGAGAAGGCGCTTCAGATGGAACCGCGGGGAGTGCTTGCCATGGTCAACAAGGCAATGGCGTACGCCCGCATGGGAGAAAACCAAAAGGCCAAGGACTCACTGCAAAAGGCATTGAACGTATCCCCCGACAATGCCGCCGCGAATTTCAACCTGGGCCTGCTCAAGGCAGAGGAGAATGATCCCGCCTCTGCCGAAAAGCACCTGAGGGCGGCCCTCAAGGCCGATCCTCAGATGGCACAGGCCGCATACAACCTCTCCGTAATTCTCTCGAAGGACCGTATCGACGAGGCGGTGGATTTCTGCAAGAAAGCGGCCGAATTGCGTCCGGACGTGCCGCGATATGCCTTTACCCTGGCCTTTTATCAGCAACAAGACGGAGACCTTCCCGAGGCTGCACGCGTACTGGAGGGCCTCATCGCCAAATACCCCGCCTACGCGGATGCCTATGTGCTGCTCGGAGGGACATATGAGAAACAGGGCAATAAGGCCGAGGCCCGGAAGACCTACACCAGGGGGCTCGCGGCCGAAGGAGTACCGGACCGGTACAAGGTCCGTATCAAGATGCGCTTGAAGGCTCTTGGCCCGGCCGACTCAGACACGGAACAGAAATGAATTGCGGAAACGATCGTAAAAGCAGTGCATTGTGAAGCTCTTGACCCGGCACTGAAGTACCGGGCTACTCTCAGTAGCCCCTGTCGGGGCAAGAGATCGTGAACGTCCCGGAGGGACGGTATGAGAGTAGACCGGTCTTTCAAGGCCGGAAGAGTAAGCCGGAAAGATGAAAGATTTATTTCGCGACAGACATTTGGTGAATCCAGCGAAAGGGGGTGGACCCAAAAGACGACAAGAAGAAAAGAATTGCCTGATCTTAGTACTGCGGGTCCCAAGTACTGTGTCGTATTTGAGGCAACCGTCCCTGCTTTGGCAGCGCCGGCCTCCGTGCCGGTTCTCTTTCCGCGCCCGGCATCCCGCGCAGAACGCGGGACGGGTCGCTGCCGGTCACGCTGAGACACAGGGGGCCTACCGGCGTTCTCAAGAATACGTGACCGTACCTATGAAATCGACTACTTAGGACAGTACAAGACTCAACGCCATTTCCAATTCAGCTACTCAGCGAAAGGACGGCGAAATGATGCGAAGACAACGAACCGCAGTGATGGCCGTTGCCGTGCTCCTTGTCACATTGGCCTTGGTGGCCGGCCCGGCATGTGCGGCAGACAAGAAACCCAACATCCTTTTCATTATGGGTGATGACGTAGGCTGGTTCAACATTGGTGCGTACCATCGGGGCATCATGTCGGGCAAGACCCCGAACCTCGACAAGCTTGCGTCTCAGGGCATGATGTTCACCGACTACTACGCGGAGGCAAGCTGCACCGCGGGCCGAGCGAACTTCATCACCGGCGAACTGCCGATCCGGACCGGCTTGACGACGGTGGGCCAGGCAGGAGCCGACGTGGGCCTCCCGGCTCAAGCCTGCACTCTTGCCACTTCCCTCAAGTCGCTTGGTTACACCACCGGACAGTTCGGCAAGAACCACTTGGGCGACCTGAACAAGTACTTGCCGACGGTGCACGGCTTCGATGAGTTCTTCGGCTACCTGTACCACCTCGACGCAATGTCGGACCCGTACTGGTTCGACTACCCCCAGGACTGGATAGACAAGTACGGGCCGCGCAATCTCGTGCATTGCCGGGCCACCGACGTGGATGACCCTACCGAGATGCCGCGCTGGGGCAGGGTTGGAAAGCAAGAGATCGTGGATGAGGGACCCTTGGCCCCCTTCCCCGACATGGCCGGACGGCAGAACTGGCAGGAGGGCCGCAAGGCCAAGTACAACATGGAGACCTTCGACGAGGTGCTGGTCGAGCGCACTAAGGGCTTCATGGACAGGGCCAAAGAGGAAGGAAAGCCCTTCTTCATCTGGCACAACACAACACGCATGCATGTGTTCACCTACCTCTCCCCGAAGTACCAGGCGCTCATGAATCCCAAGAGCAACTACAACGTGGAAGAGGCGGGCATGGCCCAGATGGACGACAGCATCGGCGCCCTCCTGAAGCACCTGGAGGACATCGGCGAGGCCGATAACACCATCGTCGTCTTCTCCACCGACAACGGGGCGGAGGTGTTCACCTGGCCGGACGGCGGAATGACGCCGTTCAAGGCCACCAAGGGCACGGTCTTCGAAGGCGGCTTCCGCGTGCCTGCAATCATCCGCTGGCCGGGCAAGATCAAACCGGGCACCGTGGAGAACGGCATCTTCTCAGGACTCGACTGGTTCCCCACCCTCACGGCCGCAGCCGGCAATTCCAATATTAGAGACCAACTCATGAAGGGGGTGAAGCTCGGTGACCGCACATACAAGAACCACCTTGACGGGTACAACCAGATGGATCTCCTCACCGGAAAGGGACCATCCAAACGGCACGAAATCTTCTACTTCGGCGGTCCCCAGCTGGGCGCCATTCGCGTCGATGATTTGAAGTTTCAGTTCTTCCAACAGCCGCTCGGCTGGCCCGGGCCGAAGGTCCCGACCGATATGCCCACCATCGTCAACATCCGCCAGGATCCGTTCGAACGTACGCCGGCAACAGGCGGCCAGAGCTTGAACGACCTCGGCGGCGGCTACATAAACGATTTCTATGCACGTGAGTTCTGGCGCTTCGTGATGGTTCAGGAATATGTGGGGAAGCTCGCGAATACGGCCCTCGAGTACCCACCGATGCAGGCTCCCGCGACCTTCAATCTTGACAACATAAAGAAGAAAATCGAGGAGACGCTCCGGAATCAGCGAGGGCAATAGTCGAACGGTCAACACGATGGGCGTTCCATCAGGGGCGCCCACTTCGTCATGACTGCCTCATAATCAAAGGCGCATTTCTCGTAGGCGGAGTGTACTATGTGGGAAACCATTGTCGCAGGGGTGCTGAGATCCTTAGGCGCCTACTCGTGGAGGGTGTTAGGAGCCCTAATCATTGTCCTGGTCGGCTTGTGGCTGGCAAAATTGTTCGGAAAGGCCCTGATAAAGGTACTCACAAGTCGAAAACTAGACCCTACGGTCGTCTATTTTGTGGACAGCTGTCTCAGCGTTCTCCTGTACGGTGTGGTACTCATAGCTGCGCTCCATAGATTGGGAGTTGAAACCACCTCCCTGGTGGCAATCCTTGGTGCCGCGGGTCTTGCCATAGGACTGGCACTGGGAGGACAACTGTCCAATGTTGCTTCAGGTTTGCTTATCCTCATCTTCCGCCCATTCAGCGTGGGCGAATACATTGAAGGCGGCGGCTCTGCAGGCAAAATCGAGAAGATTGAATTGATGTCCACGGAAATTCGCTCCCCCGAAAACGTGACCGTAATCATTCCTAATTCCAAGCTGACATCCGACAAGGTGATCAACTATTCGCGTAGTACTACCAGGCGGTTAAGGATTGTTATCGGGGTGAGTTACAAAGCGGATCTCAAGAAAATCAGAGATGTTTTACAGGGTATCGTTGAGAAGGAGGAACTCATCCTCAAGGAACCGGAGCCGAGCATAACCATAAAGGAGCTTGGGGACAAAGGTATAAAGGTTGAAATCAGGGTGTGGGTAAAATCTGAGGATTATTTGAGAGCCAAGGTCCAACTGAACGAGAGGATTAAAGAACACTACGATTCTGAAGATATCCCATACCCGTAAACGGTCCCGCAAAGAGCAAGATCCTAAATCACTGAAAGGATGGAAACCGCCGTGAAATTCATCGCCAGTCCTCTTCGACCGGATCGCGTGGCGGCTTTAGCGCTGTGCTTTCTGTTCCTCGTTGCGGCGGAAACGCACGCCCAAACCGATCCCCTCCCTTCCTGGAACGACGGCCCTGCCAAGCAGGCGATTATCCGGTTCGTGCAGGACACTACCGACAAGTCCGGCCCGGAATTCGTCCCGCCGGAAGAGCGCATTGCCACGTTTGATCAGGACGGCACACTATGGGTGGAACATCCGATGTACACTCAGGTGATCTACTGCCTGGCGAGGGTCCCGGCCGTAGTGAGGGCGAAGCCTGAACTGAAGAACGTCGAACCCTTCAAGACCGTGCTGTCGGGCAATCGCGAGGCGATTTCAAAGCTCTCGATGAAAGATCTGGAGAAAATTCTCGCAGCCGCGCTCACCGGCATGTCGGTGGAAGAGTTTCAAGGTCAGGTGGCGAAATGGATCGCGACTGCCAAGCATCCCCGATGGAACCGCCCCTACACCGATCTGGTCTATCAGCCGATGCTGGAAGTGCTGAAATACCTGAGAGCCAACGGTTACAAGACCTTCATCGTCACCGGGGGCGGCCAGGACTTTGTGCGCGTGTACTCCGATCGGGTTTACGGTATTCCGCCCGAGCAGGTGGTGGGAACCGCCGGCGGCACGAAGTACGGCTATGCCAAGGATGGTAAGCCGTTCCTGACCAAGGAGCCCAAGCTTTTGCTCAACGACGACAACGCCGGAAAGCCGGAGGGCATTCACCTGATGATCGGCCGCAGGCCCCACGCCTCGTTCGGCAACTCGACCGGAGATCGACAGATGCTTGAATTCACGAAAGCCGGGGAAGGCGCGAGGCTGTCCATGATTGTGCTGCACGATGATGCGAAGCGTGAATATGCGTACGGATCGGCCCAGGGACTACCCGACACCAAGATCGGCGCGTTCACGCAGGCTTTGTACGACGAGGGGAAGAAACAGGGCTGGGTCGTCATCAGCATGAAAAATGATTGGAAACGGATCTTCGCGTTCGAGAAAGAATGAGAGGAGGGTGCAGCATGAAACGGTTCCTGGAAAAGAGTCTGAAAATCTACGAGCATGAGATTGCACGGTTTACGTGGCTCGCCGTGATTTTCTTCGCGGTCTTCTTCGTCACCGCGATTTTCCGCAATTACGTGGATACCGCATTCCTCAAGCGTTACGGCCCCGATTACATCCCTTGGATGCTGGTCATAAGCGCCATATTGACAATGATCGTCCTTGCTTATGCCGACCGGGTCGCCAAGCGCTTCTCGGACTCCTACCTCATGATCCTCGTGTTCGGGGGATATGCCGCGGCAGCTGTACTGTGTTGGGTGATGGTCAAGTCCAAGCTGAGCATCGTGTACCCGGCTCTGTATCAGCTCATGGGATTGCTCGATTCCATCCAGTTGGTCTACTTGTGGAACATTGCCGGCGATCTCTTCGACGCGAGACAAGGCAAGAGGATCTTCCCGCTGGTCACTGCGGCCCAAGTCTTGGGGACCACGGTGGGGAGCTTCCTTACTCGGCCCATCACGTACGGCATCGGTGAGGACGCGGCGCTCTTGGTCTTCGCTCTGGTCTTTGTTCTTACGGCGGTCTTTATGATCCTCACTGCACGGAAGGTGGTGGGCGAGACCAAGCCAAAAAAGGCCGCGGTGAAGAAGGAGCCCGAAAAGAAACGCTTGGCCGAAATTCCGGGCATTATGAAAGAGTTTCCCATAATACGGTTTCTCATTATCTGCGGACTCATCCCAAACATCCTTCTGCCCATCTTTTCGTACCAGTTCAGTGTCATTGCAAACAGCAGTTTCCCATCGGAACAGAGTTTGATCACCTTTCTCAGTATGTTTCGAGGAGCGACCACCTTCACGACCTTTCTCATCCTCTTGTTTGCCGGACGGATGTACTCGGCGATGGGATTGCCCAATGCCTCCCTCGTTCAGCCGGTCAACTTTGCCATTGTTTTTGCCGGCTTGACCGCTTTCTTCAACATCTACGTCGCGGCATACGGACAGTTTACCCTGATCCTTATTCAGAGGGCCATTGCCGGGCCGGTGAACAAGATCCTGTTCAACGTGATCCCCAGGACACTCGTCGCGTGGAGCCGAACCTTCATTCGCGGCACGGTGTTGAAGATCGGCATGTTGGCGGGGTCGCTGCTTATGATCCTTCTCAAACCATTCACGGGTGCCCAGGCCTTAGCCTACATAGCGGTCGTATTGGCCGTTTATTGGGTGTTCGAGACCTGGTTGTTCAGGAAGGAGTATAAGCGCATTCTCAAACAGGTCATTGTCGAGGATAGGATCGATTTTGATCAAATCGAGGCGGTAAGCACTTTTGATGCAGGCGGTGCCCCTATGGGGCTGGAATCTGCCGCAGTGGATATGGTGCCGGAAGAGTGGGGCGAGGATGAGCCAAAACGTGCGGCGATGGAGCCTTCCGTCGCGCTGAAGCTGCTCGATGACCCCAGTGCCGCGGTTCGCACTGAGGCCGCTCTTGCACTGGCAGTCAAACCGGAGATGCGGGCGGCCGGGATGCTCATTAAATGCTTGGAGGACTTGGACGACCAGGTCCGCAACGCGGCAATGGAGGCGTTGATTGCTTATCCCCCCGAAATCCTTCCGTTCCTTGAAGGTTCGATCATGGATGCGAGTCCGAGGGGGAAACAGGCGATCCTCGAGATCATTCGCTTGTCTCCAAGGCTCGGCGATTTCGAGATCAACCATCTCTTTGGACGACAACTCGAGGAGGCCTACGAGAATCTCATGGTCGTCCGCCGTCTTCAGGGCCTGGAACAGCACGAGGGGATACGGATGCTCCAGCAACACCTCCTGGCCCGCAACGATGAAATCCTCAGTCTATTCTTCCATGCCCTGTGGGTCTATCACGCGGACATGCGTCTCATGTACCAGGCTCTGAAATCGGCGAATGCGTCCGTTGCCATTGAAATGGTGGAGACCTCGCTCAGGGGACAGAATATTCCCTACCTCCTCCCCCTCATTGATGACATCCCGTTGGACGAAAAAATCGAGAAGGGGAGGAAATACTTCAATCTCGTTACACGAGATCAACCCGAGCGGCTCCTGGCACTGTTGGTCCATTCGGAGGATCGGGTGACGAGAATGCTCACGGTTTATGCAATGGCGGAACTGGGCGACAATGCCGCCTTCATTCCCATAATCGAATCCAAACTGGAAGACACGGATCCTTTTGTACAACAAGTCGCCGAGTATGCTTCAGCCAAATCAATGGGAAAGGAGCCCCGAATGCCGGAAATCATCGACCTCATCTCCAGACTCAAAGCCTTCACGCTGTTCGATGGGTTGGGAATAAGAGAGCTTCATGCCTTGGCATCCATAGCCAAGAGCGAGACCCTGGAACAGGGAGACGTCATCATCAGGGCCGGCGAGGAGAACCCATCCATCTACCTTATATTGACGGGAAGAATAGCGACCTATGCCGACTACCAGAAGCCGGAGCAAAAGGAATTACGGGCAAGCGAGGCCAACGGGTATCTGAACTTCGTACCTATGTTTATCAATGAACCTCCGATGAACACCTCGGTTGCAACGGTCCGGAGTGAAATACTCGTGTTGCCGCAAAGCCGCTTCCACGAAATCATGCGGGTGTACCCCCAAATCGGTCTGAACATCTTGAAGATGGCTGCAGGAATATTCCGGCAAATGGGTTTTTCGGCGTAGGGCTTCATTTCATGAGTTCGGTCACGACATTGTCGTCTCTGTGCCATGTTGTGAGCCTACGTGAAGAATATCCGGGCGCGGAGGCCCGGGCTACGAAGGACTGTCATGAAGCCTCAGACCTGTTTCGTGGGACGGGCGTCCCTGCCCGTCATCTTCCGCGGTTCAGGTTTCCTCTCGTTCCCAGGCTCCTGCCTGGGAACGACTATCCGCCGGGCTCTGCCCGGTCTTCGGCCCGGGACACCGAGGAATTTTCCTGGTCGGTTGTGATCGCCCTATCATCGAGGTTTATGCCATAGAACACATGGACCAAACCACATTCTCATGACGGAATCGTCGTGAGGGGCGCTTACCGGGCCGGCCACGGCGGAGCACAACCCACCGGCCCGCACACACTCTTGGGGCCACACGCGGGCGGTGGAGGACAAGCGGGCTGAGGCGCGCATCTATACGGAGCCGGAGTGGGAAAAGGCGGAGCTTCGCAAAGGGTGATTCCACAAGGGGGAGGACCGACAATGTTTCTTGGGTAACACCGCGGGGGAGGGACCGGACCGCACATGGCATTCGGCGGGGGAGCGGCACAGACGGGCGGAGCCGGGGCCGCATAGGTCACGGGGACCATCTCACAGGGATCAGGCGGAGGCATGTATGCATTGGCCGGAAAAGGCAGCATGGCCGCACAGGCCGCCACAACCATGACAATCTGCGCTCGGGTAACCACAGACCGCAAACCACACCTCTATTCAGGGGCTCGAAGAGATCACCCCGACAAATTCACCAAACGAATGTTCCAAACATATATCGGTGACTCAAACATACTAGAAGCTGAGGATTGCGTCAAGGGTTTTC
>JAZDHD010000090.1:0-59609 GCA_043806215.1 Pseudomonadota bacterium
TCATGAAGGAGCAGCTGGAAAAGCTCAGAGACAAGACCATCGAACTCATCGCAGGACTCTCCGATGAAAAGGCAGTGAATGAAGCCAAGACCAGGGTACTGGGGAGAAAAGGAGAGTTGACGCGCTTCCTTCGAGGGCTCAAGGATCTTGATCCCGCGGAGCGGTCGGAAATAGGCCGGCTTGCCAATCTGATCAAGACCGATCTGGAAGAGCGATTCGACCGCATGGAGGCCGTGATCCGCGAACGGACGGAGCAGGCCGGGTTGACGGCCGAATTTGTCGATGTCACGCTGCCCGGCAGAAGGTTCCCCATTGGCCGGAGCCACATTCTCAACCGGGTCGCCGACGAGTTGATCGATGTTTTTGCCGGCCTGGGTTTTCAATTGGCCGAGGGACCGGAAGTGGAACTCGATTACTACAATTTCGAGGCGCTCAACATTCCGAAGGATCATCCCGCCAGAGACATGCAGGACACGTTCTACTTTTCGGATAATGTGGTGCTGCGCACCCATACGTCACCGGTGCAGATCAGGACCATGGAAAAGCGGCAACCCCCGGTGCGGGTGATTTGCCCAGGAAAGGTGTATCGGAGGGACGCGGATATTACTCACTCGCCCATGTTCATGCAGATCGAGGGGTTGTGGGTGGACCGCGGGATCTCGTTTGCCGATCTCAAGGGCATCCTCACCGCTCTGGTCCATGAGTACTTCGGCAAGGACGTTGGGCTGAGATTTCGGCCGAGCTTCTTCCCCTTCACCGAACCGTCCGCGGAAGTCGACATACAGTGCGTCATCTGCGGCGGCCAAGGCTGCCGGACCTGTTCACAAACCGGATGGCTCGAAATCCTGGGTTCCGGCATGGTTGACCCGGAGCTCTACGGATTCGTGAATTACGATCCGGATGTCTACACGGGCTTTGCCTTCGGGATGGGAATTGAACGGGTGGCCATGCTGAAATACCGGATTCCGGACATCCGGTCCTTCTATGAGAACGACGTCCGGTTTCTCAACCAGTTCTGACGGCCGCTGCCCGCATCTGAAACTCGGAGACGGCCATGGCTTGGGGCCGGGCCGAGAGCCGTAACGAACCTTAGGGGCATGCCCCGGGCACCCACGCAGGGTGCCCCTACAAATCAGCACCGCAGGGCGGGCCATGCCCGCCGGCTCTCCTGCGGAGACCGGGGCCGCATGCCGGAGGTCCCTCACTATCACGGAAGGGGTGAAAAAAGATGCTCGTCAGCTTCAACTGGCTGAAAGAGTTCGTGGAGATCGATCTAACTGCGGAAGAAACGGCCGACCTTCTCACCATGGGTGGGATCGAGGTGGAAGGGATAACCCGTGTCGGCGAGGGATTGGCCAAAATCCTTACCGCCCGCATAGAAGAGATAACTCCCCACCCCAAGTCCGACAAACTCAGTCTCACTCGGATCTCCCTGGGCGATAGGGAGGTCACCGTCGTGTGCGGTGCTCCGAACGTCCGGGTGGGACAAGTCGTGCCGTATTCTCCACCCGGGGCGGTACTGCCCTCGGGAATGGAGATTAAGGAAGCAGAGATCAAAGGCGTTCTCTCGCCCGGAATGATCTGCTCCGAAAAGGAGTTGGGTCTGGGAGAGGACGCGTCGGGCATTCTCGTGCTCGGGAAAGAAACCCCGCCCGGTGTTCCCATTACCCGGGCCTATCCGCTGATCGAAGACTACATACTGGAAACCTCGGTGACGCCGAACCGGGGGGACTGCCTTTCGATCCTGGGAACCGCCCGAGAGGTGGCCGCGCTTCTGGGACGGCCCTGGAAGGTGCCGGAGTTTACCATTGAGGAGAGCGCGGTCGGCGTGCACGAAAGGACGAGCGTCGAAGTCCGCGACCATGATCTGTGCCACCGGTACGTGGCACGGGTGGTGGAAGGGGTCGGTGTTGGTCCGTCTCCGTTGGACGTCCGTCTGAGGCTCGCCAGATCGGGTGTGAGGCCGATCTCCAATGTGGTCGATGCTACGAACCTGGTTCTCCTGGAGTGCGGTCAGCCGCTTCACGCGTTCGATTACGCGATATTGGACGGTGGAAGGATTGTCGTGCGTCGATGCGACCCCGGAGAGGTCTTCGTGACGCTCGACGGTGTGGAACGCCGGCTGCCTCCTGATTCCCTCATGATCCAAGACGCGAAGAGGTCGGTGGGCCTTGCCGGGATTATGGGAGGATTGAACTCCGAGATCCGCGACGACACATCCACCGTGCTCATCGAAAGCGCCTGTTTCGAGAGATTCGGTATCCGGCGGACCTCCAAGGCACTCGGAATGTCTACCGAGGCGTCTTTCCGTTTCGAACGGGGAGTGGACCCTGAAGGAACCTTCTGGGCGGGCAACCGAGTGACGTATCTCATACACAAGCTTGCCGGAGGGAGCGTTTTGGCGGGTCAAATCGACATATACCCCAACCCGGTTCAAAGGCCGGCCGTGCCGGTGAACACGAAGAAGGCGGTGAGCCTGCTGGGCGTGGACCTGACTCCGCCTCAATGCGCCGGCTATCTCGAACGGCTCGGGGTGAAAGTGAACCCGCCGGCCGGACATGACGACACCCTGATGTGTATGCCCCCTTCCTGGAGATGGGACCTGGACCGTGACGTGGACATGATCGAAGAAGTGGCCCGTATTCATGGATTTCAGAACATTCCCGTCTCGATGCCCGGGTACGTGTCCGCTCCGGACAGGACAAGGGAGAACCACAATCAGGTGAGGAACGTGGCCGGTCTGATGAATGCGGGCGGGTTCACCGAAATCGTGACCATGTCGTTCGGTTCCGATCAGTCTGCAGACGAGTTCCTGCCCGAGGAGCAAGGAGCCGGTCGCCTGGCGTTGCTCAATCCTCTGTCGGAAGATAACGCAGTGATGCGCACATCCCTCATACCGGGGCTCCTGTGGGCTCTCAAGAGGAACCTCAACTTCCGGTCCGAGGATCTGCGATTGTATGAGATCGGCAAGACGTTTCATCCGGTTCCGGGAGAGGAACTTCCCAAAGAGGAACTAAGACTGGCAGCTGCCGCAGTGGGGAAGCGGCGGGGATCGTCATGGCATTTTCAACGGGGTGAGATCGACATTTACGGCAAGGTCGACAAAGAGGCCGATCTGGACTTCTACGACATGAAGGGCGCGTTGGAGAACGTTCTGGACGGTTTCGGCGTATCCGAAGCTTCGTTTGTTCCGTCAAAGCTGCCGTTTCTGCATCCGGGCAAGTCTGCGGACGTGATCATAGAGGATCGGAATGTGGGGTTCCTGGGTGAATTGGCTCCCGGAAAGCTGAGGGAGCACGAGTTTGCAGGCAAGGTTCAGATCTTTCAAATTCTCCTGGAGCCTCTGCTTATTCAAACCCGCAAGGAAAGGGTTTTCCGTCCAGTTCCTCGTTACCCGTTTATAGAGAGGGATTTGTCGTTAGTCGTTGAAAGAAATTGTTCAGGAGATAAGATTAAACGCTTGATTTCACGTTTGGGGCATGATATCATCGGCTCCGTTGTCCTATTTGATTTGTATAGAGGAGAATCGATTCCGGAAGGATACCAGAGTGTAGCATTCCGGATTCGATATCAGTCCGAAGATCGGACTCTGACCGACGAGGAGGTCCAGGAAGTCCATTCCCGTGTGGTGGAGGCTGTCGTTACCCAATTGGGCGCCGCACTGAGGGAATAGGGACGACTCGGGGAATTCGCGTACCGGGCGGATGAACTGAGTCTTGTGATCCTGGCGACCTCCGAATCATGTCGGATTGATTCTGATTTGGAGGGGTGGTCAAGATATGGCGATCGCAATTCCAGAGAAGCAATATTTCAAGATCGGTGAAGTCAGTGAAATCCTTGACGTCGAGCCTTATGTTCTCCGGTATTGGGAGTCGGAATTCAAGATTCTCAAGCCGACTCGAACGAGGGCCCGGCAGCGCCTTTATCACAAAAAGGATCTGGAACTGCTTCTGGAAATCAAGCATCTCCTGTACGACGAGAAATTCACTATCGCCGGCGCCAAGAAACGTCTTCAGGAGATGAAAAAGCAGAACACAGCCGAAAAAAGGGCGAAGAAAGCCGTCAAGTCGGTCAAAAGAGAAGAGGATTTTGAAGCTCTTGAGGACGAAAAGACCGAGAATGATGCGCCTGTGGATGCAAGTTCCGATTATAAAGACATACTGCTTGACATCAAGAAAGAGCTGAAAGAGCTGAGGGCCATTCTCGAAGGGTAGGAGTTCGCCCGGTTCCCGTAAGGCCGGCGGGGTCGGTCGCGGCCCCGGTTTGGCCCGGTCGGTCGGAACCTCCGACCCTCCGGGCATCGCCTGCCGTGTGGACAATCCGAAGTGGCCGCTGGAGCTTGATGCCGGCATCTTGAATTTCCCGCCGGCGAATCTCACCCGAACACTCGTTCGATTCCTACCCTGAAGAAGACCTAGTGCTCGTCGGCGTAGATACGGTCGCATTACCTGAGCCGTCATCCAGGCGCAGGCCCATAGGCGCTAAACTTAAGCCTGTTGGTCGGCTTGGACTTGGGTTCATTCATAACGTCCCGAAGGGACACCGGAATACTCTCCATTGTGAATGCGTCCACGTGCGCCGTCCCTTCGGGACGGAAATCCTGTTCGCTTTATCCCCTTCTTCCTAAGCGTTTTATGGCGTAAATACGGTGGCACATTCTGGTCCTGTTACCGAGTCTGAGAACTGGAACCAGAGCGTTCCGCACACGGAGGCCCGGGCTACGGTAGGGGCGGACCTATGTGTCCGCCCGCATTTGGGCGCACACGCAGGTGCGCCCAAATCCCGCGGGACGCGGGATGGGACGGGCGTCCCTGCCCGTCTCCACGGCGAAGGCCGGGGTCCAGAAAAAGAAGACTGGATCCCGGCCTTCGCCGGGACGACGGGTGAGCCTCTGTGCTGGTCTCGGCCTCGCTAATGCTGGGAATCCGCGGCCGTATTTGAGCCTCGGAGCACGTAGTCTTCATTCTTCCTTTTCCCACTTCTCCAGCGTCTCCTTGATGGTCTTTTCGTAACCTCTGTCGGTCGGCGAGTAAAAGCGTTTCCCGAGCAACTCGTCGGGCAGGTGTTGTTGATCCGTCACTGCATCGGGATAGTCGTGCGCGTACTTGTACCCCTTGCCGTATCCCAGCCCTTTCATGAAGCGTGTGGGCGCGTTGCGTAGGTGCAAGGGAACCGGCAGATGGCCGGACCGCGCGATCTCTTCCTTTATGGCGATGTACGCGGCTTCCAGTGAATTTGACTTAGGAGACACCGCCAGGAAGACCGCGGCCTGACACAAAGCCAACGCGCATTCGGGCATGCCGATGTACCGGCAGGCCTGAAAGGCTGCCACGGCCTGCTCCAACGCGCGGGGAGAGGCCAGTCCCACATCCTCACTGGCAAAGCGTACGAGGCGCCGGGCAATGTAGACCGGATCCTCCCCGCCCTCCAACATCCGCCCCATCCAGTAGAGCCCGGCATGGGGATCGCTGTCCCGCAACGACTTGTGCAGTGCACTGATGAGATTGAAGTGCTCTTCCCCGGTCTTGTCGTAAAGGAGGTTACGCTGCTGAACGGCCTCATGAACGATTTCGGGCGGTATCTCCCCGACTCCTCTCCGGCGGGCCTCAAATGCCGCGACCTCCAATATATTGAGCGCGGTCCGTGCATCTCCCCCTGCCAGGGACACTATGAGATGGTCGGCATTGCCGCTGAATTCAAGACCCAGTTCACCCAAGCCGCGTTCCTTGTCTGTGAGGGCATGGAGCAGAATCGTCTTAAGAGCCTCGGTTGGAAGAGCTTGCAACACGAAGACTCTCAGCCTGGAGAGAAGAGCCGAGTTCACCTCGAAACTCGGGTTTTCCGTGGTGGCCCCTATGAGGACCAGGGTGCCGTCCTCGACATGCGGGAGTAGGTAGTCCTGCTGAGACTTGTTGAAGCGGTGGATTTCATCCAGGAACAGGATTGTCCTCCTGCCCAGGAACTTGGCATCATCCCGGGCCTTCTTGGCCACATCCCGTATTTCTTTCACTCCCGCCGTCACTGCGGAATAAGGAACGAAATTGGAACGGGATTTCCGAGCGATGATCTGAGCAATGGTAGTCTTCCCCGTTCCGGGAGGACCCCAGAAAAGCATGGAGAATATCCTGTCTTCTTCGATTGCGCGGCGGAGAATCTTCCCGGACCCGAGGAGCGATTCCTGTCCCAACACCGCGTCAAGGCTTTCAGGTCTCATCCTGTCGGCCAGCGGTCTGTCCGAGGACGCCTCCATTGCTCTGTCAAAGAGGTCCATCGTCGCACCTTCGATCCTTGTACGGGACCCTACCCCAATCTCTCCGTCCGGGCAAGGCGCTTAAGACCCGGTTTCGACGCATTCCCCTATTTTCATGGATTTCTTACCTCATTCGTGGTACTCAATCACTTTACACCACGCGATGTGAAGAACCGAGGCAGGAATGCAACGCATCGGACTTGTCCTGAAACGATCTGAAGAAAAAGCCTTGACGCTGGGAAAAGAGATCAGCCGGTTTCTGACGGAGTACGGCAAGGATGTCCTGCTCGAGACTTCCTGCGGCGATCTCGCGGCGGACTGGAATGCCTCGACGGCTGAGAGAATCTCCGACGAATCGGATCTCCTGGTTGTTTTGGGCGGCGACGGCACCTTGCTGAGGGCCGCTTCGCTCCTCAACTGCAAATCTACTCCGGTGCTCGGAGTAAACCTCGGGAGGGTGGGTTTCATTGCCGAGATCTCTCCAAACGAGGCGATCCCGGAACTGAACTCCGTTTTGGAAGGCACCTGTGTCTTCGAGAAAAGGATGCTGCTCCAGGTGACCCTTCCCGATGGGACAACGACCAAAGTTCTCAACGATGCGGTGATCCATTGGGGCGGTATTGCCCGCATCATCGACCTGGGGATCAGAGTCGGCAAGGCCCGGGAGATTGACCTGCGGGCCGACGGACTCATCGTCGCCACTCCAATCGGCTCGAGCGCATACTCATATGCCGCCCACGGGCCGCTGGTTCACCCGGACATGGATGCGGTTCTGTTGACGCCGATTTGCCCTTACTGGGGTCTCAAGAGGCCTCTCCTGTTGCCCCCCGAGGTCGAGACCGAGCTCGTCCTCAAGAAGGGTGAAGAGTTGATGCTCACCCTGGACGGACGCACCACCGTTCCGCTTCACGAAGGAAACAGCATACGTGTGATGCGGGCCCCCTTGCCGTTCGTTATCGTGAAATCCAGGAGCCGGGATTATTTCGACGTCCTCAAGGAAAAATTGGGGTTGCTCTGAGGCTGCTTTCGCCGGACCTACCGACCACCGGCCTCCACCGGCTACTACAAGGGACTTGGGTGATGCCGTGACCGGCAGGATGCCGGTCCTACTGCCGGCGTGATAACGGCCACGGTTGACCGGACGTCGGTCCTGCTGAATGACTCGGCGTTTTTTGTCCATGGCCCTTGAAAATTCCCGCTCTAAAGAATATGGTCATGTCCATGTCCGAACGAGAAGGACCTCGATCTAGAAAAGGCATGGCTATGATGCGGTTATGCTCAGGTACTTGAAAATATCACATCTCGCCATTATCGATAAGGTCGAAGTGGAATTCGGCGAGGGGTTTAACGTCTTGACGGGGGAGACGGGCGCAGGGAAGTCTATACTTATCGGAGCCCTGGATTTGTTGCTGGGGGCCCGTGCAAGCGCGGACATGATACGCACCGGTGAAGACGAGGCGACTGTGGAAGGGCAATTCGAAATTCCGGACCCGAGTCTGCTCCCAAGGGATCTCGAGTGCTCCGGTGATTTTTCCGGCGAAGTCATTCTGTCCCGCAAGATTCTCGTAAACGGCCGCTCCAGGTGCTCCGTAAACGGTAACCTGGCGACCTTGGCCATGCTTCAGACCGTCGGGCGTTCCCTGGTAAGCATCTTCGGCCAGCATGAGCACTACACGTTGTTGGACTCGGACGAGCATGTGGAGATCCTCGACCGGTTCGGAGGTCTGGAGGCTTCACGCACCAACACGTCGCTGGCCTTTCACGCATGGTCTGCGGCACGGCGGGACCTTGCCGGTGCAATCGCCAAACTTGAGGGACTCGAGAAAAAGGGCGAGGAGAGCGCAGCTGCCATTGAAGAACTGACCGGCGCTCAGTTGAAACCCGATGAAGAGGACCGGCTTGTCGAGGAGAGGGACACGTTGAGAAACGCCGTCCGAATCCGTGAGAAGGCCTTTGAGGCGTACCAGGCTCTGTACTCCAAGTCGGGCAGCTTGATGGAAGGTTTCGTAGACGTCCGGAAGGCTCTGGATTATTTGGCCTCGGTGAGTCCAAAATTCACGCCCCTGAGAGACAATCTGGAGGACGCGGTCTATCGCATCGAGGATGTCGCGCTGGACCTGAGAAAGATCGGCGAAACGCTCCACGCCGATCCCGCCCGCCTCGAGGCCATCGAGGAACGGTTGGCCCTGATCAGACGGCTGAAAAAGAAGTACGCCGCGGATGTGAAGGGCCTGTTACACCTGCTTGAAAGCAAGGCCGCGGAAGCCGACGGGATCCTGGACGCTCGGGCTGCAATAAAGAAGCTCAGGGCCGATCTGGAGGAAAAGCGTAAGGCGTACTTCCATGCTGCGGGAAAACTCTCGGAGGACAGACGGCAGGCGGCGGTGAAGCTTGAAGCGGCCATGAAGCGCGAACTCAAGGACCTGGCCATGCCCAACGCTTCTTTTGAGGTGTCGTTTCAAGATGTTGGGGAAGACAAGCAAGCCGCGCTCGGTTTGGAAAAGATCGAATTCCATCTCTCGTCCAATCCCGGCGAAGCCGCGAGACCGCTTGCCCGCATCGCGTCCGGAGGAGAGCTGTCAAGGATAATGCTCGCTCTGAAGGCTCTCCAAACGGATGACGGAGCGAATTCCACGGTGATTTTCGATGAAGTGGACGCGGGAATCGGCGGGCACACGGCCTTTGCAGTGGGGACCAGGCTGGCGCGGGTCGCCAAACGTCAGCAAGTCTTGTGCATCACGCATCTGCATCAGATAGCGGCCTTGGCCGACAATCACTTATCGGTGCTCAAACAAGTCCGGAAAGGCCGCACGCATATCAGAGTCCGTACTCTGAACCGGGAGCAACGAGTTGAAGAACTCGGCAGAATGCTGGGTGCCTCCCCGGCTTCGGAAGCCGTGCGCGAACACGTGACGCGCCTGATGGATCAAAACATGGCTGAGGTTTCAGGTTGATACGCAAAGCGACCCCGCGGGACATCAAAGCCGTTCACAGTCTGATCGCCGAACAGGCAAAAGACGGTCACATATTGGCGCGCCCCATAAGTGAACTCTACGGCCAGGTCCGGGACTTCCTCGTCTGGACTGATGACGATTCCGGGAAGATCATCGGTTGCGGATCGCTCGAAGTAGTGTGGGAAGATCTGGCGGAAATACGTTCACTGGCGGTGACCGGCCCTTTGCAGAGGCAAGGAATGGGAACCCGGCTGGCCGAGGCTCTTCTGCGGGATGCGAGGGAGATGGAAATTGCAAAGGTCTTTGTTTTGACCTACCGGGTCACCTTCTTTGAGAGACTCGGATTCACTCAGATGGATAAGAGCCACCTTCCGCACAAGATCTGGGCCGACTGCATACGGTGTACAAAGTTCCCGGAATGCGATGAAACCGCCCTCGTCAGGAGCCCGTGATGAGATACGGCCAATGGACCGGGCCCTGTTCCCGGACCGGAAGATTCAAGCACAAGATGAAACGTTACGAGGGCTGTCGCCGGGTCGAGAGCCGCCGTCCGGTATCACCATGGAGGAGATTCGCCTCCGTAGCCGCAGCTCTTGCACTCGGCATCATTGCGGTGTCCGGTTGCTCGGCGTTGAATCCCGGCAAGTTTATGGGAATACAGAAGACTTCGAAGGAAGAGCATTACTGGCTCGTGAAGGATGTTTACGTGACTCCGGGGTCATCGTACCTGTCGAAGGAAGTATTCGACCATAACATGAACTCCGTCGTCAACGTGTTGTTTACCCCTACGAACGAAAAGAATCACTATCTTGCCGAGACCACGTGGATCGATCCCATGGGCCAGGAATACCGGACCATACGGACCACTCACGATGTCCAACAAGAAGGCAAGAAGAGCATCGACGGCAGGCAGAAAGAAGGCACACCGCGAGTACATACGATGCCCACAAAGGAGCTCTACGAGCACAAACCCGGTCTCTGGAAAGTGCGTCTCTATCTCGATAGGGAGTTGGCCCGAATACTGGAATTCTCGGTCCGTTAGCCGGCCTTGCCGGACCGCCAAGGAACTCGACTGTAATTGATTCGGTTTGATGGGCTTGCATCGCATCATGAGTATTGCTATCATACGCAAATAAACCATAACTCCGGAGGCTTGGTGAAAAATACCCGAAACTGCACGAACATGGTGGTCGCCGCTCTGGTGTTGTTCGGTATTCTGAGCGCATCATCGGCGGGAGGGGACAGGCTTTTCGCGCCCGATTACCTGTGGCGGAATAACATTGCCGAAAAGACGGACCCCTTCGACATAGCGGACACCCACCTCCGGATTCCCTATCGGGATGACGGCGCGCTGGACGACAAGGGACATTTCACGGCCTTTGACCGTCAGGACCGGGTGTTCGATACGCCGGGCTTGAATTGCAGCGGTCTGGTGGTATCGGTGTCCCGCTTCCTTTTCAACAAAAACTGGAGCCTGACCGAGGTCACAAAGGATCGTCAAGGCAACAGCGGTTCGGATTCAAGCCTCGGAAAGGATTGGGATTTCGGACTGGACCTCATACTGAACCTGACCGAAGGCCGAAAAAGGAGAGTAGTCACTCCCGACGGAGTGGAACTACCTTTCGACAAGCTCGACGGTCTGAACAACAGAGGATTTGATCTCCATGATGCCGGCGCATGGCGTAAGGTGCTCTCCCAGATGCGGCCCGGAAACGTCTACTTCGGAACCATCAGCAAACCGACCCGGAAACCCGGATACAAAGTTCTTCACTACCATGTGGTCCTGATGCTCCCCGCGGACAACGGCGACGTCCAGCTCTACCATGCGACCCATCGCAGTAACGTGCATCGGATGAACATCAACTCGCCGGAGGGTCTGAAGCGCTTCATGAGCCAGTTCCGTTCCAACCGGAACGAGCCCAAGAATATTCTGATCGTCGAAACGGATCTTCCGAAACTTGACGCGGCAACCGAACCGGGTGCGGCTAAGCAGCCGGATGCAGAGAGACCCATACAGAACGATGAGGACCGTGCCTCCGGCGGACAACAGCCGGGAGAGTCTTCCCCGGATGCGGAAGCTCCCCGGGCCGCGCCGCCCGCAACAGCGGGGCCTTCACCGGAGCCGGATCCCGGCGTTGTTCTCGAACACCGCTCGGGGAAGGTGTACACGCCCCATCCGGAATTGGTGAGCCACATACCGAAATTTGCCGGCAAGGACTCCCAAGCCGTCCTCTTCTGGTTCCGCAACAGGGAACAGAGCCCGCGGGACATTGAAATCGCTTTGAAAAGCCCGGATGGTCAAACTAATTACAAGGGACGACTCCCTGGAGTCGGGAAAGACCTCGCCGTGGTTTTCCCGAGGGATTTCGAGAATGCCTCCTCCATGTCCGTCCGGAAAGGCCAATACTTGGCGCAGGTGAACATAGACGGTCAACCTTGGAGCGCAAATCAGTTCGAGGTGATGGTCCCGCGCGAGGCGGAACCGAGGATTGTCGAGGTCGGCGTACCCCGGACCGTACGGTCAGGAGAAACCTTTACCGTCAAGGTCATTGCCCGCAACAGCGGCGCCGAATCCGATTACGGAGGCATCACGGTCTCGGCGCCGGATCCGGCGGGCCTGCGCCTGTTATCGGCCAAACCGGGCACACGTTACGGAAAGGGCAGTACGGTCCTGTCGGTCACCAGTGACAAAATCCGCACGAAAGTGCCTATGGCGGAGCGTTGGATCAACCTGTGGGGAGAAGGTGCGACCTACGACATGACGATCCGCGTGAAAGCGGGCGGCCCCGGAACGTACCCGTTGTATGTGCGATGCGCTCTCAGAGGCGTGAACGTAAAAAGCAGCGTCGTCCTGATGGATCCTAAGGATTCGAATGCCGCCGATCAGCAGGGCTTTCCCGTTAAGGTGTTCCAGATAACGGTTCAGTAGGCGGTAAGTCGGCATGACAAGGAAACGTTGCCTGCTCGGGACTTCGGCCATTACCCTGGAGGGTATCATGAATCGTGCTTCTCAATTGTTGCTTGGAATTCTCTCCGTGGTTTTCACCGCGGCCTCCGTTCCGTCGGCTCTTGCTGCAGTCCAGGAGCCCTGGTCGGAAATCGAGGCCCGGACGAAATTTCTTCGCACCAAACACTATATCGAAGTGGTCCGTGTTCATTCCGACGTGTACAAGAGCGCGGGCAGCAAAACCGGTGAGGTGCCGGGACCGTTTCCCGTTCACGTGGTGTTGCCGGACGACTATGAGACCAACCTCAACCGCCGTTACGGCGTCGTGTATTTGCTGGGCGGTAAATCGGGATGGGACAACGGTCCGGAACTGGGCGGGGCGACGTACTGGTCGGTGTGGTGCAAGACTCCGTTGACCATGGATAACCTCAAGTCGGGCAAGCTCGCTAAAGTCGATTTTCAGGACAATATTTCCGATGAAGAGCTGGCCTTGTTCAATCAGTGGTTGAGCGAAAACGCTTACGACGATGTGATTGTCGTGGCCGTATGGAATCCGGCCGGCGGGAACACGAGCAGGTACGAGAAATATCTCCTGGGAGAAGTCGTCCCCTTCGTCGATGCGCATTACCGGACCGTGCCGGACAGATACTTCCGCGGCATAGACGGAGCGTGCGCCGGAGCTGCACAAGCCATCATGATCTCTGCTCGGAATCCCGAAGTTTTTGCCTATGCCGGAGGTCAACAGACGGATCTGGGGAGTTATCCGGGAACTCATGGGGTGTGGCGGGACAATGTTTCACGAATCAAGAAAGCCGGCGGGATTGCGTACAACATCAACACCAATGTTAAGGACGGGTGCAACTCATACAGCAACCGAGGGCGGCTGTACCAGCTTGTGGAAGACATGAGGGATCAGGGGTTTCCCGTCGACGTCAATATTTTCAAGAGCTGTCCCCACGGCTACTGCGCATATCGATATCCGAACGGACATCAGGCTCTCTACTGGTTCAGCCAACAGTTCAAGCGGAATTTCAACTCCATGGGGATTGACCGGGATGTCCCGACGCGTCGAGCCTCCACGCCGGAAGAATCGGATGAACCCGTTGCCGGGTCCCCGGAACCGGATTCCATCTCGCAGATGGTGCGGTACAAGCTCGGCCCGTTGCCCGGGCTTTGGTGATTATGAGAGAAGTCGGTCCGGGAACGGATACGCCGCTCTGTTGCTTCGTGTTCCGCGGCGAAAATACGGTCACGGATTTTTCGCGCTGAGATTGCTTTCCCGCGTTCTGCGCGGGACTGCGCTCCCTGCAAAGACGTGTTGGCGATTGTCTTGCGACTCGGGGCTCGAGCCGGACGAACCACTTTCAGCGCTACAGGCAGGCACTGTAGCGACTGTGGTGAGCGAAGCGAATCCCGCGTCTCGCGGGATCGACAAAAGACCGCGAACCGTCTTCCCGGCTTTGGTAGCGCCGGCCTCCGTGCCGGTACTCTTTGATCATGCGCCCGGCAAGGGACGCCGGGACGCTACCGCGTGTTTGGAAATGTGCGACCGTATTGGGGAAACCGAGCACTTAGTGCTCCATGGCGTAAAATGCGGTCAGGCATAACCTGAGCAGGCTTCCCGCACCTCCCTCGGAAAGGGGCGCACTCCAATGCCGCCGACCTCCAGGACCGTCAATCCCATCCTACTCATGGGATGTGTACTTCTATGTTCACTGTTCCTGAACGCGTGCACCACCGACCGCAAGATCGAACCGGGAATCGCACAGCCCCCGAGAAAGGCCGACGACCGTAGGGACAACGGCGATCCCGCTGTTGTGAAGCCGCCCAACGACAGATCCCCCTCCGGCGGGATTCAGGAACGACGGTCAACCCGACCGCCTTCCGGGATTACCACCCGAAGCGATGTGGATGAGCCGCCGGTTCCACAGGTCGCCGCTGCCGGCCCCACCGTCAAGACCATCCCCGGTTACAAGACTCCGGCGGAGTACTTCATCGTGCCGTCCGAGAACTATCCCGAGGGCGTAGCCGTCGTCACCTTGCCCAAGGACTATTCCCGTGAGCCGCACAAGACGTATCCGATGGTCATAGCGTTCGGGGGGGCCGGTGAGTGTGCGCGGCCCCCGCGCGATGGGGCAATGGCCTGGATGCACTATTACAAGACCGACGAAGCCGTCGAGGCATTGGCGGACAACGAGCTCCGGGAGGGAGATTTCAGAAATCTCGTTGTCCCTGCACATCTCGACGAGTTCAACCAAAGACTGCAAAGGAACCCGTACCAGGGAATAATACTGGTGTGTCCCTCGTCGCCTCCCTTGTCGTTTGTGGAGGGAGGAGAGACGTCGCATTACGAATCGTACATTATGCACGATCTGATTCCCTCACTGAAAAAGCATTACCGGGTCGCACCGGGTCGGCTGGGTATTGACGGGGTTTCCATGGGCGGTTCACGTTCCATGTACTATGGCTTCAAGTATCCGGATGTCTTTTCCAGCATCGGCGCGGTTCAAGGAGCCGTCGGCCCATACTTGAACCTCTTCGAGAATCTTATCGACCGCAACAAGGACACGTTGAAGAAATGCTCCATTCAGCTCGTCACGAGCGACGGAGACTATCTTGCCGGCTCGGTGAAGAAGATGCACCGACTTCTCCTGACCAAAAAAATTCCCCATACGTACTATATGTTGACGGGTCCCCATGACTATATCTTCAACCAGGGGCCGGGCGCGCTCGCTTTGCTCGTCTTTCACAACGACGCACTGAACGGTAAACGAACCGGCCCTGTCCGGTGAAGTTTCATGATTCCGCGGATGGTTGGTCCTGAGAACGCAGCGGAGCGAAACGGATCGTATCGCCGACACGCAAAACGTCTCCAAGATCCTCCCGGAGTCTCACCCGGGCGCCCGCATTTTCATCGCCGGCGACGGCGCCGATGAAGCATCGGAATTGTCCCTGCTGGGTGCAGACAATATGCGACCGAGGTTCGTCCGGCCCCAACCGCACTTCGGCAACCACGGCCTTGCGGCTCTCCCGTATGACGCGGATATCGTCGACACGGCATTGCATTACCGGTCCGGCCTCAAAGATGTCGACCACTTCCATGTATTTGAACCCCTCGTCCTGCAGGAGTCTCAGCGCCGGCCTCGTCTGCTCGTGCACTCTGCCGATTACTTGTTGAGCGGGCTCCGGCAACAGCGGAATGTAAATCGGAGAAGTAGGCATCAGGTCGGCAATGAATCTCTTGTCCATGGCACTGAGAAAATCCGCGCTCGGATAATCCATGTCGAAGAAATGACGGCCAAGTGCTTCCCAAAAGGCTGAATTGCCGTCGGCGTCAAGAACTCCCCTCATTTCGGCAATGACGACGGATTCGAAGCGTTCCGGATGCTCGGCCATAAAGAGAAAACGAAAGAGCGACAATAGACGGCCGTTGCCGTGTTTGCGAAACTCGGGAGACAGGAGAAGCCCGCCGATTTCCGAAGGCCCGTCGTGTTCCGTCACCAAACGGAGAGTAGGTATCTCCTTGCGGATCCCATAGGTCTTCGACTCGTGAATGGAAACATCGATACGGTACGTGTAGAACGGTTGAAAACCGCCGACCTTGGCCGCAATGCAACTGGTGCCGATGATACGGCCGCCGACACGGTCTTCCATGACGAACACATAGAGTTCACCGCCCGGCTCTTCCACAGGCTTCTGAAACGAGAATAATGATTCTAGAATCCTCTTCTTCAGAATGCGGGCGTCTTTCGGCAGAGAAGTCAGTCCATGGGTTGCCTGATGGGCGAGTGCCGTCAGGCCGTCAAGGTCCTCCAACCTTACCGGGCGGACGATTACCATTTCCGGACTCCTCATGAAAACATTCTTGCCGACGTACTCTCCACTATTGAACACGCGGCATCAATGTCGTCAAAAGTGACGGCACCCACGGGAATCAAGAAGCGCACCCGGCACGGATCGGCTCCGGCGTAAAACCCGATCACTCCGGCATCGAACAGTGCATGAATAAACTTCTTGACCACGGTCGGCTCTCCACCGGCCGGAGTGAATGCCGTCATGGCACCAATTCCGTACGGCCCGCGGATCATTTCCGGGTTCCGTTCCGCCATGCCCTCCAAGTGACTCACAAACCGCTCATGGAACCGGGCGATCTTTCCGTCGCTTCCCAGGTAGCCGCCTTCCATGAGCTGCCGGACCACCAACGTGCCCGCCCGGATGGCCGCGGTGCTCGACGTAAAGGTCTGGCTGAGCAGACCCGGCCTGGGAGTGAACTCGTCCCTGAAGAGCGTCGCACATACCTGAGCGGCCTTTCCCACTGTAACCAGATCCGCGAACCGATCAAGGCCGAAGTATTGGAACGCGAACAATTCCGGCGTACGGCCGAATGTCTGGATTTCATCGATGAGGATTGGAATCCCATGGTCCGTAACAATCTGCATAAGCTCCATGAAGAACTCGCGGCTGCCCGGGTAAAACCCTCCTTCTCCCAGAACCAACTCAAAAGCCATGCCCGCATGTTTTCCGGGATGACGTCTCAGGTGCCGCTTCAACTGATCCACTGCACGCCTTATGCTTTCTTCGGGCCGGTCCGCGGAGAAGTACGGCAGGTAGTCCACTGAGATCGTCCGCGGCAAACCGTCCCGGTACTCGGGCTTGTCCGTGATTTGCGACAGAGCCAAGGTGCGTCCCATGAAGCATCCTTCAAAGGCCAGGATCCGGTCGGCGGGAAACTGTTTCTGAAACATGATCTTCAGAGCGTTCTCGTTGGCCATGGCGCCGCTGGTGGCAAAGAAGCAGTGCTTCAGGCAGGCTCCCCTGCGGTTGACACCCTCCAAGAGCGTTCGTGCCAATTCAACACTCTCCACGTTCTGCTGGAGATTCCCTTGCATGACCGTGTCGGACAGCGCGGCCTCAAGCAATGCTTCCATAATTGCCGGATGACTGTGGCCCCAATGGTGAACTCCAATTCCTGAAATGAAGTCGTACTTGACGCTTCCGTCCGCAAGTTCCACCAACGCCCCGTTTCCCAGGCCGCTGCCCAGATAGGGGTAGAATAGATCGCCTCCACGGAGGTCCCCATATTCTTTCAGAAGTCGGTCATAACCTATCCTCAACGAAGAATCGGGCGGACGAATGCCTTTCAAGCGGGCACAATACTCTTCACGGGTTTGCAGCAGGATTCGCCGTGCTTCACGTATTCTCGGATCCGAAAGGAACTCGTCTGCGGTTGTCCGGTTCATGTCGTACCCGTTGCCCTCCTTTGCCGGAGTTAAGTGCTCGGTGGCGTAAATACGGTCGCGTTTTCAAGGCAACGATCCCGGCTTTGGTAGCGCCGGCCTCCGTGCCGGTATTCTTGGGGCACCCACGCCCGGCAGCGCCGGGACGCTACTGTTTTCGCCCGGCAGGGACGCCGGGACGCTACCGGGCCTTCACACGAACACGACAGCGTATTTGCCCCATAGAACACTAAGCAATCATCTCTCTATTTTCAGACAGTCGGCCGGGCACACGGTTTCGTCCATTCGATCCCCCCTGCGGAAGGGTTGTTTCTTTGAGGAGTCTTGAGGGGAGAGACACATCGCGGGCAAATACGTCTTGACTTTGGCTCAGAAAAAATATATAAGAAAATAGAGCTTTAAGAGCATGCCTTCAACCAATTTATTGACATTTTTGCGGAGGCCTTTGATGTTCAAGAAATCTGCTTTTCTTACCGTGTCGGCAGTCATCATCTGTTTCGCCCCCTGGCTGCAGCACACCCTAAGGGCTTTTGAGATCTTTCCCAGGCCTGAGGCGCAATATACGGTGCAGCGAGGGGACTCTCTCTACGGGATTGCAGGTTACTACTACTCGGATCCGGCCCTCTGGCCCTTCTTGTGGAACCAGAATCCCGCCATTCTGTTAAAGGATAAGGGAGGCGCGCCCGCACGGGAGCCTTTGGCCCCGGGGACGACGGTCAATCTCTTCTCGTCACGGGCCTCGTCCAACGTGGTGGATGAGGAATACCAGCCTCCGACGGGAATACCCGATGACGTGCGTTTCTTTGTACACAAGGTCCCCCGCAATGGTATTCCCTATGACAAGCAGTTCTTCAAGTTCAAGTTGAGTTCGAGGCCGATCCGTGTTTGGGGCTATATCGTCAGCTCGCCCGACGTAGAAAAAGAGCACTTCCTCGAGAGAGATCTCGTGTATATCCGTTTTCGGCCGTCCAAGAAACAAGCGATCCTTGTGGGCGACCGTTACGGCATCTACCGGGACATGGGGCCTCTGACGCATCCGCTGAATCCGAACAGGTCCATAGGCTTTGTGAGCGAGATTGTGGGTGAGGTGGAAGTGACGAGCACCAGCCACGAGTTGGCCACCGCCATCATTACCGACAATTTTGTCGAGATCGCCGTAGGGGACAAGATCTGTCTCTTCGCTCCCAGGGAACGTGAGATTGTTCCTTCCAAGACTCATCGGATGTTGACGGGAACGATACTCGAATCTGCCTCGCGCCAGAACTTGTTCCGCAATACCAACAACTTCGAGAACGACATTGTGTTCATTAACCGGGGCGAGTGCGACGGGATGCGGGACGGAATGCTCTTGAACATTTACCGGCCGACGGAGCAGGTAAAGGATCCGTATTTCACAAGCAGATTCCTGTCCATTCCCGATAGGTATGTCGGCGAAGGCCTTGTCCTCAAGGCATTTGATAAGAATTCCACAGTGCTGGTAACCCGGATGCGGGAAGAGATTCTGGCAGGCGACGTCATAAAGACTGTTTCCGATTAGAGCACTGTGGCATAATACGCGACATATTGACGGAAACGGCGGCGCGCCGTCCGGACGGCGCGCCGCCGGTCATTCCTGTTTTCATGAAGCTGCACTTGAATGCATGTCCGCACGGGAAGGGGCGGGCTACGGACAACCATGGCGGATATTGAGTTGGCCAAGGACATTCCGATTTCCGACTGGCTGGCGCTCGAACGGATTCCGAGAGTGGGCCCGCTGAGTATTGCGCGGCTCATGAAGGCGTTTGGAAGTCCAATGGCGGCTATGGAAGCCGACCCGGGGGAAATCTCACGCACAGCGGGACTGAACGGGAAACTTGCGCGCTCGATAGCGGATTTCAAGCCTTCCAAGCAAGATATAGATAGGGATATTGAGATCTTGGAGAGGCTCGGGGCAAGGTTGGTAACCCGTTGGGATCCGGAATATCCCGACAACCTCAAGGAAATATATGACCCGCCGGCGATGTTGTTCGTGAGGGGCGGTTTTCTCAAGGAAGACGACAGATCCGTAGCCGTTGTCGGCACCAGGAACCCGACTCGCTACGGTGTGGAAATGGCACAGAGGATTACCGGCGGGCTTGTGCGTGCCGGGATTACGCCGACCAGCGGTTTGGCTCGGGGAATCGACACGGTGTGCCACAGGACCGCGTTGAACGGACAAGGGCGGACCATCGGTGTGCTGGGATGCGGAATAGATGTCGTTTATCCCCGGGAGAACAAGTCTCTTATCGAGGAAATGTCACTGCTCGGTGCCGTGGTGAGTGAATTCCGGCCCGGGGTGGTACCTCATCCGACCAACTTCTACAGAAGGAACAGGATCATATCGGGTCTTTCAAAGTGCGTTGTGGTGGTCGAAGCTGCAAGAAGCAGTGGTTCCCTCATTACCGCTCAACATGCAATCGACCAAAACCGCGACGTTTTCGCCGTACCCGGCAGCGTCCTGAACAAGCGCTCCGAAGGGCCGCATCGCCTCCTGAAACAAGGAGCCGGACTGGCCGAGTCCGCGGAAGACATCGTGGAGGCCCTCTCTGAAGTCCGTCCGGTTGAATCTCAGGTCTCAATGTTCTCCCCCTTGGAAGCCGGCGAGAATCTCACTCCCGATGAGGCGGCGGTACTGAATGCCTTGGATCCGGACCCGGTTCCCATTGATGTCTTGTGCGGATCTCTCAAGATGGATGCCGGCAAGCTCGCGGGACTATTGCTTGGACTGGAACTGGGAGGACTTGTACGGCAGCATCCGGGCAAGCTTTTTTCGCGCAAGGAATGATACTGCACTTGCCGTGATGGGACGGTACGCGAGCCTTGACTTTTTGTGCATTTGTAGGAATCTTAACGGAATAGTACGAGTTTTAGTCGTTGGCACCCAACACCTCGAAATACAGAGTCGATCCTACGTGCCGATGTTGGAGGCAGTGCGCAACTGATTGCAATGACTGGAGAAAATAAACTACATGAGTAAGACGTTGGTCGTGGTCGAGTCCCCTGCCAAGGCACGGACGATAAAAAAGTACCTCGGTTCGGGTTACGACGTTGAAGCCTCGGTGGGACACATAAAGGATCTTCCCCGGCAGGCCGACAAGGGTGATAGGGGGGCGGTGTTGGGGGTCGACGTAGAGAACGGATTCAAGCCTGTTTATCAAGTGATTCCGGGTAAAGAGAAGATTATAAAACAACTCAAGCAGGCCGCCCAAAAAGCCGACAAGGTGTACTTGGCCACTGACCCGGATCGCGAAGGAGAGGCAATCGCGTGGCATTTGAGCCAAGAACTGGAAACACCCGCGGATCGTGTCTACCGGGTTCTGTTCAACGAACTGACTGAGAAAACCATTAAAGAAGCCGTCGCCTCGCCTTTGCGGTTGGATGCAAACAAATTCAACGCGCAACAAACTCGTCGCATATTGGACAGAATAGTGGGCTATCAGTTGAGTCCGCTGCTCTGGGACAAGGTGCAGTACGGCCTCAGTGCGGGGCGGGTCCAATCCGTGGCGCTGAAGCTCATCGTTGACCGGCAAAATGCCATAGATACCTTTGTCCCTCAGGAATATTGGAGCATTACCGCCTCCTTGGCAGCTGAAGCGCCTCCACCGTTCGAGGCCAAACTTGTGGAACACGGCGGCGGGAAAATAGAGATTCCGGATGCATCCCGGGCTGCGGAACTGGTGAACACGGCAAAGGAGAACCCCTTTGTGGTTCTCGATGTGAAACGCCGTGAGCGGACCAGGAAGGCAATGCCTCCGTTCATTACATCGACGCTGCAACAGGAAGCGTCGAGGAAATTGAGGCTTGCCGGCACCCGGACCATGCGGATTGCGCAACAACTTTACGAAGGTATTGAATTGGGTAATCAGGGGTCCGTAGGTCTGATCACCTACATGAGGACCGATTCTCCGCGCATTGCGGGGGAGGCTCTCACTGCCGTGCGAGAGTACATCGACCGCACGTACGGTCCAAAGTATCTCCCGGAAAAGCCGAACTTTTACAAGGGAAAGAAGTCTGCTCAAGAGGCTCATGAGGCTATTCGGCCCACCTCGATGGACCTCCCGCCGGAAAAGGTCGCCAAATTCCTGGACAAGAATCAGTTGGCCCTTTACTCGCTTATATGGAACAGATTCATTGCAAGTCAGGCCGCGCCGGCAGTTTTTGATTTGACGACCTTGAGCATCGGGTCCGGGGAACTGGTATTTCGCGTAACCGGGTCTGTTATGAAATTCGACGGATTCCTCAAGATTTACGGTCAGACCAAGGAAGAAGAGGGGGAGTCCAAGAATGAAGACAAAGAAGATTCCCAACGGGAGCTTCCTCACTTGAAAAAGGGCGACGTTCTCCGGCTCAGGGGGCTTTCCCCCAGGCAGCACTTCACCCAACCGCCTCCCGCGTTCAACGAAGCATCATTGATTAAGGAACTCGAGGACAAGGGTATTGGGCGGCCTTCTACGTACGCGGAAACGGTTACCACCATACAAAAACGCAAGTACGTCGAACTTCAAGACAGGAAATTCAGGCCGACTCTTCTTGGGCGCATTATCTCCGGTCTATTGGGGGACAGTTTCCCCAAGTTGCTCAATACGGACTTCACCGCGGAGATGGAATCGTCTCTCGACCGGATCGAAGAGGGACGGGTTTCATGGACCGAAACGCTGGAAGGCTTCTATGGTCCGTTTCAGTCTTCGCTTCAACAGGCGAAGAAGAGTATGAAGAGCATTAAGAGAGACGGGATTCCCACGCAGGAACCCTGTCCCCAATGCGGTCGGCCCCTCCTCATAAGATCAGGAAGATACGGGCTGTTCATGGGATGCTCCGACTACCCGGACTGTGGATATACCCGTAATATTGCAACCGAATCCGCGCCGGCCAAGGACCCCATACCTACCGACCAGGTTTGCGAATGCGGTGCGCCCATGGTCATCAGGGACAGTCGCTCCGGGCCGTTCTTGTCGTGTTCGCGCTATCCGGAATGCAAGAAGGCCCGTCCGATTAGTACGGGAGTGCCGTGTCCGAAATGCGGAACCGGAGAACTGGCTCAACGCAGAACCAAGAGAGGCAAGACGTTCTACTCGTGCACCCGCTATCCGGAGTGTGACTATTCGCTCTGGAACAAACCCGTAGCGGTTAGGTGCCCCAACGAAAAGTGCGATTCACCGATCATGGAAGAGCGGTTCAGCAAGAAATCCGGGATCGTTCTCTCGTGCCCGCAGTGCAAGCACAAACTGACCGGCACGGATTCGACTTCGGAGAAGTGACGGCGGGGCCTGTTTTTCTCTCATCACCGGGCGCAGGCGCCTTATCGAGTCAATCCCAAGCATTAGAAAGGTTTACCGCTTCCGCGGGCCTTGTGCTATACTGCGCAGTGTATCGAGGATCGGCGTGACGGAGTATTGTGCCGACATCCCGGGGAATGGGACGGAGACCCGGGATCGTGTCCGATCCCGTGACCTAAGTGCCCCATGGCGTAAATACGGTCAGGTATTCAAGGCAACGATCCCGGCTTTGGTAGCGCCGGCCTCCGTGCCGGTACTCTTTGATCATGCGCCCGGCAGGGACGCCGGGACGCTACCGGGCATTCACACGAACACGACAACGCATGTGGGCCATGTAGCACTCAGCATCTGCATTGTCTCATGCCGTGCCCAATGCGGAATCAAACAATCAGGAGCAGCTAAGCCTTGCCCAAGTTCGAAATCAAACACAGAAAGACGGGAGAAGTCATCTTCAGCGGGAGAGCCGGTTCATTCAAAGATCTGGTGCAATCTGCGGTTCAGCTGGGCGGTGCATCGGTTCAGCACACGCTTCTGACATCGCTTCGTCTCAAGAAAGCCGGCAAGGCGAAGTTGTACGGAGCCGACCTTAAGACTCAGGATCTTTCCGAGATCGACTTGACCGGGGCCGATCTCGTGGGTTCCGATATGTCCAATGTCAATCTCACGGGAGCGTGTCTTAAGAAGGCACTTCTCTCAAGAAGCGATTTTACGGGGGCAAATCTGACAAGAACCTCTTTGGGTGATGCGGACATGTCCGAATGCAACCTGTCGGCGGCCAGATTGACCAAGGCTGTTCCAGAGAACGTGAATCTGAAGAACAGTAATCTCAAGAATGCCGATTTCTCGAGACTGAGGCTCACGAAGGCAGATCTCACCGGGGCAAACATGCCGGGAATCATGCTGGTCTCAAGCGATCTGTCCAGGAACTCGATCAGCGGGAACAACTTGGCCGGCGCAAATCTGTCGTGGGGAATCTTTGTCGGCACCCGCATGGACGACGCCAACCTTTCTCAAAGCAATCTGGAACACTCGGATCTCACGGGTGCCAAATTGAGCGGCAGCAACCTCTCCGGGACGAATCTCACGTCGGCGAATCTTCAGGGAGCGGATTTGGCCGGCGCAAATCTGGAAAAGGCCAAGTTGAGCAGCGCGAACCTCAGTGGCGCCAATCTGAAGGGAGCCAAGTTGAAAGGCGCAGTCTTGGACGGTGCAAAGCTCATCGGGTCCAATGCAGCCGAATGCGATTTGACGGACGCGGATCTCAGCGACACGGACATTACCAACGCAGTTTTTTCAAATGCCCGGATGACCGGAGCGAAACTTCTCAGGGTTCTGTCAACAGGAACAAACATGTCGGGCGCGGTCCTGAAGAACGCCGTCATGGTCAAGGCGACCCTTACGGGAGCGAACTTGAGCGGCGCGAATTTGCAGAATGCCGACTGCCGGGGGATCATGCTGGAAGAAGCCGACCTTTCCAATGCCGTTCTGTCTTCGGCAATTCTCGAAGATGCCATCCTGAACAGATCCAAGCTGACAGGTGCGGATTTGACCGGCGCGAAGCTTTCCAAGGCGGCCGTGGCGGATTCGGACTTGTCGGGTGTCCGGGGGGCCGGCGCCGACTTCACGGAAGCGGATCTCAAGAACGTGGTGCTGGATAATGCGTACCTCCCCCAATGTATCTTTGCGGAAACCAACATGACGGGAATCAAGATGACCGGGACGTCTCTGGAGGGTTCCGATCTCACACGAACCGACTTTTCCTGGTCGGTACTGGAGAGATCCGATTTCACCGGCGTTAAATTGAACAAAACGAGTTTCAGAGGAGCCAAACTCAAAGAAGTCAGGGGGATCAAATTCAAGAAGAAGAGTCCTTGACATGTCATGGGTCGAGTGATGCCTTTCGGAAATGAGACTCATTCCCCTCATCAGGCACCGTTGCCGGCGGTTCACCGGAACGGCTCGCTCCCCGGAGGCCCTTACACGTGCTAGGTTTGTCCATCATCGACCGATACGTGTTCCGGGAGATCGCCGTATCGTTTCTGTTCTGTTTCGCCGTGTTTCTCGTAACGGGGCTGATCGCAGGTTTTCTCCCGCTTGTTCAGAAAGGAATGGAGACGGGAGCGGCCCTCACCATCATTCTGTTTCAACTGCTCATCTTCACGCTCCCCACCACATTGGTAACCGTGCTTCCTCCATCGGTCCTGATCGGTATCTTGTTGGGCCTGGGACGCATGGCGGCCGACAACGAGATTGCTGCGATTAAATCCTCGGGGATTTCCGTTTTGTCCCTGTTTCCCTCGGTGTTCCTGCTCGGGTTGCTCGGCACGGGACTGAGTCTTGCCTGCACGCTCTACTTGGTCCCCAGGGGCGTGACCGAAGCGAAAGAACTCTCGCAACAGGCGCTCACCACCCGTCCGGATGCAGGAATCGAGGAGCGTACGTTTTTCGACCGCTTGGCACATCTCATCGTGTATGTGGAGGAAATAGATTCGTCCACCGGCACAATGAGTCGGGTATTCATCCAGGAGTCATCGGACCCCGACGATGTACGGACCATCGTGGCGAAGAAGGGCAAGGCCTATCCCGACCCCGAAGGCAAGGCGTTCATCCTTCACCTGCGCGAAGGGACCATAGTGAGGGCGGACCGCCGTGGGGATACTATCGGCACGATCGGCTTCCCAAGCTTTGTCTTCCGGTATCCCATCCGCCGGGAGGAATCGGTGTCGTTGGAGGAACTCTCCATATCGCAGATACGTAAACGAGTTCAAAGTATCACGGCCCCGAGGCCGGATGATACGCCGGAAAAACTGGCGTACTATGATCGCGTGCGCACCATGGCCTCCATATTGATTACCCAACGGTTTACACATCCCCTGGCGTGCCTCGCCCTTGCGGTCATGGCATTTCCGGTGGCGGTCGTCAATATGGGGAGGAGCAGATTGAACAACGTGACGCTGGGCCTGGTGGTGATCTTCGTCTATTATACACTCACGCTGGCCACGGAAAGAACGGCCCGTTCGGCATTGGCACCCCCGGAGCTGGTCTTACCTCTACCCTTTGTCGTTTTCTTGGTCGTTTCGGCTTATCTCAGCCGGTGTGCCCGCATGGAACGCGTTCCTTCCATCGTTGGTTTCTTCCGTAATTTGCCGTTCAAGATGAAGAGACGGACGCTATGAGCTACGTCCGACGAAGCGGAGAGATTGCATTCTGCTTGGCAGTTTTGAGACACGTAAGCGAGGTACCATGACATTCGATATGGGTTCAGCCGGCGAATTCCCCAGGCCTCTGGCGGACGGCTTGTGGGTGCTTGGAAACTACTTCTTCAACTTATACTATGTCCAAGGAGAGCAAGCCGGTGCACTCATCGAGGTCGGCGTGTCCGCGGTGGTGGACGAAGTAATCGCTCAGATGGAAACAATCGGAGTTGCTCCGTCGTTTCTCGTGGTAACTCATCCCCATGCCGATCATGTGACGGGACTGGCCGGGCTCGCAACGAGATATCCGCAAGCGCTGGTCGTCGCAACAGAGGAAGCGGCGGACTTTCTTGCCCACCCCAAGGCTGCGGGTGGGTTGGCGGGTGAAGACCGCCGGATTACCGCCATGCTGGCATCTCACGGATGCAAACCGGGACGGCCGCCGGTGGTGGAGCCTCCCAGCCTGCACAATTGCCTTACGGCAAACGACGGCGATGAGATGGATCTCGGTGGGAAGACCCTTCGCTTCATTCAGGTCAAAGGCCATTCGCCCGGAGCCATAGCGGTACATGTTCCTGAAATCGACGCGCTTCTGCTCTCGGATTGTCTCGGGTTCAGGTATCCGGGGAGAGGAGTGTTTCCCCTGTTCTTCACCGGTTACACGGACTACGTGGAAACTCTCGACCGCCTGGAATCCTTGGGAGCAGCCATAGTCGGTCCCGCGCATCAGGGGCCACTCACCGGGGTACACGTCCGCGAGGCATTCGAGGAATCGCGGCGGCTCGCCGTCGAATTGCGGGACAAAATACGGAACGATGCCGGGGACCCGGAAGAAATTGCCGAAGATCTCTTCCGGACTTATTATAGAGACGAACTGACCATGTATACCGAAGAAAACATTAGGAACTGCGCCAAGTTGATAGTGAAACGAGCCCGAGAGTGAAGCTCATGACTTCGCCGGGGCGCTACCGCGTGTTTACAGAATGCGTGACCGTATTTACGCCACAGAACTCTTAGATTGCCACGCCCTCCCTAAACCTCGGGCTCGCAATGACATATATGAAGGTGTCCGCAGCATTCAAGGGGTTCACCACAAAACCCGCAGAGTAATGTCGGAGGATTCACAAACAATGGACTTCAGGGCAATTCATATCTTGAGCATGACGGTGAGAACCCTCACCCGGGAGATAGCGTGGGACACGTACGGAGGCCAAGATCTCCATACGCCGGTTATAACGACTGAAGAAGAGTGCCGTAACCTGGATTTGCTCGTGGACGTCATGGGTACCCTTACGCGGATGATGGATACGCGTATCGCGTACGCGACCAGTGAAGGAAAAGTGATCCGTGAGTGGATCGAAGCCATTCTCGAGATCGGCGACCGTTACCGGCGGGAACTGGATATGTTGAAGCGGATTGAAACGGAATCGTCGGTCATCGGCACGAAGCCGGATTAGTTCTTGCGAACCGCCATGATAGGACTTCCGGGGGATGAATCCCCCGGCTAAATTCCTTAGTGCCTTCGGCACATTAAGATCGCTGCATCTCAACACCGAAAACGGTGTGCATGCCTGTGTGGCGCAGGCTTGCCCCACGACAATGAGAGCATACGAGGCCGCCCATTTTTTCCTTGACACGCCATGGGTAAGTAGTCGAACTATATGATGAGTCGGATAGACCGTCTCGGTGAGGGATTGTTTTTTGGAGTTGGACCTATTCGGAAAGTCGAGAGTTTGTCGGGAGGTCTGATATGAAGAAACTCTTTGCCCTTCTGGGCGCCATTGCATTGATTGTCGCCTCTTCCTCCGTTTCATGGTCGCAACCCAAGGGCGGCGAGACAACGGTTCGAGTGGCGGGAGCCGACAGCATGTTTTACCGGGTAAAGCTCCGCGCGAAACTGTTCACCAAGGCCAACCCGTCGGTCAAGATCGATGTTTCGCAAGGCGGAACCATGGATTCGGGGATCCGGGCGCTGATCGAGGGTCAAGCGGATTTAGCCATGGCCTCCTGTGTGCTCCTGCCCGAGGAGGACAAGCTGGCGGCGGAAAAGCGTGTCAAACTGGTCGAGCGCGTCATCGGCTACGGCGGCATCACGGTTGTCGTCAATTCGGATACGGGCGTAGATTCACTTTGCGTGGACGACGTCAGGAAACTTATGGTCGGGGAATACGCCAATTGGAAACAGGTCGGTGGAGCCGACCTTCCGGTAAAGGTGGTCAGGACCGATGCGAGGCATCCGGGGACTCTCGCTTTTCTCGAGCGTGACTTTCTGAGAAAGAGCTTTGCCCCGCACGCGATTGTGGTGAGCTCGTTCCCTTCCGTGGTGGCCACGGTAGCGGACACCCCCGGAGCAATCGGTTACGTCCGTATCCGGGAAGCCTCCGAATCGCCGGTGGTAAAATCGAACCCCCGGGTGAAGGTGGTTCCCATAGCCAGATCGGCGTCAACCATTCCGGTCATGCCAAGCCGGAAAGCGGTTGAAGATCAGTCCTATTGCCTTGTGAGGCCTTACTTGGTCTATTATCTTTCCACGGCGAAACCGGAAGCGGTCGAGTTCGCTGATTATCTGGTGAAAAAAGGATGGGGAGCCCAGGACTTGTAAAGAGAGGTGTTTTGAATTGGTTTAGCGGGCCCAGGGCAGGCACGGACCCGCTGAACGCCCCCCGGGAAACTCCGGTGGCAGCGATGTGAACCCCGCCGGCACCCTGGGTTTCAACCGTCGTGCACGGGATCGTTTATCGCAGAGTGCGCCTCAAGAATTGGCGCAGGTTGGTCACGCTGAACAACATACCTCCCAGCCACCCGCCGATACACCCGACGAGAAAGAACTGGGCGTGCTCTACGAGAGAAACGCGGATCTTGTAATACAGATAGGCGTCCACTGCTGCGAAAGCCGCAATGCACGCAAGAATGAAGACTCGCATAAAGTACTTCCCGGACACGTTCAGTACGATTCCGGCTATGTAGAAGACGAGCAATAGGGTGCCCAACGACAGGGCGAACCCCATGAATCCGGCTTTAAGAATGACGGAAAAGTCCATTTGGGAATCACCTGCACGTCACTGCTTCACCTACTCGGCATCCTTCTTCTCACCGGTCCGACCTCGTACGCCGGGGGGAGCCAAGTAGTTGACACCGTAGATCACCGGGCCCTGTTCCTTGTCTTTGTACAAAATCATGACCCGGTCTCCCTTGATGGGGAGTTTAGGCGGTGTGAACCGGGCCTTCCATCGGAGAATGAACCTGCGGAGACCCGATTGGCCGTCGGGTTGAAGCATTAGGTAGCCTTCCTCCACTTCCGATATCACGCCTTGAATTCTCTGAATGGGTGCGGCATGAGCTTGAGACGCGAGCATCTGAAATATTACCGCAAAGAACAGGCAGGATGCCGGAATGAGATGTGTCCGCTTCAATGATACGTACTCTTCGTGTGAAGACTCTGAGCCCCCGGGACGGATCCCGGAACCGGGGGCTCTGAGTCGGTTCACGATTTAGCCGATACCGAAGGCGTCCATCATGGAAAGAGCGGACTTGCGTCCCGCGCCCATGGCCAGGATCACGGTTGCTGCGCCTGTGACGATGTCGCCGCCGGCCCACACACGATCCTTGGTCGTCTTCCCGGTTTCCGGATCGGCGACGATGTTGCCCCACTTGTTCGTTTCCAGCCCCTTGGTTGTGCTGGGAACCAGCGGGTTGGCGGCATTGCCAATGGATACGATCGCCGTATCGCACTCGATGTCGAAAGTCGCCCCTGCCTTGGGAACGGGTCGCCTTCTGCCCGACGCATCCGGTTCTCCCAGTTCCATTTTCTGACAGTGCACTCCAACGGCCCAGCCGGCATCATTTCCGACGATCGCCAGCGGTCCGGTGAGGAGTTCGAACCTTATTCCTTCTTCCACCGCGTGGTGCACCTCCTCCGACCTGGCGGGGAGTTCGTCCATGGTACGGCGATAGACGATGGTTACTTCTTCCGCACCCAATCGTAGAGCGGTCCTGGCGGAGTCCATGGCCACATTGCCGCCCCCGAAGACGACTACTCTTCTGCCCTTGGCTATGGGAGTATCGGCCTGGGGAAACTGGTAGGCCTTCATCAGGTTGGCCCTGGTAAGAAACTCATTGGCCGAATACACGCCGTTGAGGTTTTCGCCGGGGATCTTCAGGAAGAGCGGCGCACCGGCACCGCTGCCGATGAAAACACCGTCGAACTTCTCTTTCTCCAGCAGGTCGTCCACCGTCTGTGTCCGGCCCACAACCCAGTTTGTCTTGAACTCGACACCCAGCTGTCTCAATTCATCGACTTCGGCCCGGACTATGGCCTTGGGAAGACGGAATTCGGGGATACCGTAGACCAGTACTCCGCCCAATTCGTGCAATGCTTCAAAAACCGTGACGGCTACGCCTTTCTTGATCAACCCTCCGGCGAGCGTGAGACCCGCGGGACCCGAACCGACCACGCCTACTCTCAAGCCGGTCGGCTTGGGGAGTTGCGGCATCTTGCCTTCACCGTGCACTGCGGCCCAGTCTGCAACGTACCGCTCCAAACGGCCAATGGCGCAGGATTCGCCCTTCCCTTTCTTGAACAGCACGCACTTGGATTCGCACTGGCTCTCCTGGGGGCACACCCTCCCGGCGATCCTCGGAAGGCTGTTCTTTTCCTTGATTTTCCAAGCAGCCCCCATCAAGTCGCCTGCCTTCACCATCTCGATAAAATCCGGTATGTCCACTTCAACCGGGCAACCCGACATACAGTAAGGCTTCTTGCATTTCAAGCAGCGGCTCGCTTCCAGGAGGGAAAGATCATTATCGTAACCCAGGGCCACCTCGTAAAAATTGTGGGCCCTTTCAATAGGGTTCTGCTCCGGCATCTTCTGCCTGGGTGTCTTGGGCTTCTTGGGTGTGGCGGCCTTTTTTTCTTCTTGTTCACTCATCACTTCGCCTCCGGAAACGAACATTCACACCCACGGGGTGTTTCGCGGAATTTGTTCAGCGCCACCAGTTCAGGCCCTTTGTACATGGCCAGTCTCTTGGTGAGCAGATCGAAATCGACCTCATGACCGTCGAATTCGGGGCCGTCAACACATCCAAACATCGTCTTGCCGCCCACTTCGACGCGGCATGCACCGCACATGCCGGTACCGTCGACCATGATGGGGTTGAGGCTCACAACCGTGGGCAACCCCGCAGGCTTGGTCACGTTCACCACCGCCTTCATCATGGGAACGGGGCCGATGGCCACGACGAGATCGATCTTGGTCCCCTTGTCGATGAGACCCTGAAGGACCTGCGTAACAAATCCGTGAATTCCGAAGGAGCCGTCATCGGTAGCGATCAGTTGCTCATGACTCACCCTCTTCAGGTCTTCCGTCATGATGAGCAGGCCTTCCGTGCGGGCCCCGATGATGCTGATCACATGGTTGCCGGCCTCGTACATCCCCTTGGTGATGGGATACAGCGGCGCAACGCCGATACCGCCGCCTACGCAGACTACGGTACCGATGTTTTCTACGTGAGTGGGTTTTCCCAGCGGGCCGACGACGTCGACCAACTTGTCGCCCACACACAACGTGGACATGTAGTACGTGGTTACTCCCACTTCCTGCCAAACCAGCGTTATGGTACCCTTTTCAACGTCTTTGTCGGCGACGGTGAGCGGTATTCTCTCCCCGTCCTCGTGACATCGCAAGATAATGAACTGTCCGGGCTTATGAGCCGCGGCAACAGCCGGTGCGGAAATAACCGCCCTGTTGACTCCAGGGCCTATCCGCTCTTTTTCCAGGATTTCGAACATCTAGCGAACCTCCTAGGGCATTGAAAAACCGTGATTTATTCCCTATGCTTTATGGAATAGAACGAAGGAACGTTCTGAAAAATCACAAATGGCCACTTTAGCACAGGACAAAGATTGGAATCAAGACCGTTTTCCGACGCTTAGTGCTTCGTGGCGTAAATTCGGTCACGGATTTTCCGCGTTGAGATTGCCTTCCCGCGTTCTGCGCGGGACTCCGTTCCGTGCAAAAACGTGTCAAGAATTGTCTTGCGACTCGGGGATCAAACGGGACGAACCACTTTCAACGCTACGGACCGGCAATGTAGGATGTGGTGAGCGAAGCGAACCGCATCTGTCGAGAAAAGACCGCGAATCCCGCGTCCTGCGGGACCGTCGACGGGTAAAATGCTCGTCCCACCAAGACCGGGCGGAGCCCGGAGGACCGGCGTTACCAGGCGGAGCCTGGGAACAAGAAAAAAAACTCTCCGGGCACGGAGGCCCGGGCTACGAAAGAACTCACCGACATCCCTCTTGCCTTCGTGGGACGGGCGTCCCTGCCCGTCGTCTCCCCGGCGAAGGCCGGGGTCCAGGAGGAAAAGAGGACTGGTTCCCGGCCTACGCCGGGAAGACGGACTGAAGACGACCGGCAGGATGCCGGTCCCACTGAAGAAGCGTTCCGGGCACCGCCGGCAACCCGAAGAATTTCCCGCGGAACGCGGGGAGGCCCGGGCTACGGTAGGGGCGAACCTATGTGTCCGCCCTCATTTGGGCGCACACGCAGGTGCGCCGCTATCCCGCGGGACGCGGGATGGGACGGGCCTCCGTGCCCGTCTTCTTCGCGGGACGGGCGGGAGCATGTGTGACCATACCTATCGGATGCGGCTCACGATCCTCGAGAACTCCGGAACGTCTCTGATGGATGCGAAGACCGGGTCTTGTTCCATCTTTTCGGCACTGGCATACCCTTTGTCCACCGCCTGGTTGAGCGTGTGCAACGCGTCTTGGGCCTTCCCGGAGAGTGCATACATCCCGGCCAGGTTGTAAAGGTTGCCGGCATCTCCCGGTTCGGCCTCGACAGCCCGTACCATCCAGGGGACGGCCTTCGAGGGGTTGCCTGAAATCGCCAAGGTCAGCGCGTACGGTCCGAAGAGCTGCTCTGCATCGGGAGACTTGGCAAGGCCCTCCTCCAGGACGGCCCGAGCCCGATCCGCCTTTCCGGCCTCCAAGTGAATCATGGCGAGATTCGCCCATGCATCGGGCATGGGGCGCCCCTCGGCCAAGAGCTTCTCGAATATTTCCTGCGATTCCGATTGGCGTCCGGCCTTGTAATAGGCGTTGCCCAGAGAGAACCGCATCACCGGATCTCCCCCGGACAGTTGTACGGCTTTGTTGTATTCTTCAATGGCTTCCCCGTAGTTTCCGTCCTCCACCAGGAAGCTTCCCAGCATCTTGTGAACCTCGGGGTTGTCGTTCAATCTTTCCGCGGTCTTTAGCAACACTTGGCGGGCCTCGTCCTTCTTGCCCGCCCATCTCAGCGTTTTTACGAGATTGAGGTCTCTTGTGACAAAGAACTGCGGATCAAGCGCCTTTATACCCTTATCGTAGATCGAGTCCCTTTCTTCGCGAGTGAGTACGCGCTTCGGACGCACGAGTCTTGCCCTGATCATCTCATCCATGATCAGCTCTGCGAGCAATTGATGCCCCTCGATCGTGGGGTGCACATGGTCCAGAAAACTCTCGTTTCCCGGGACGGCGGACGCAACTTCGTCCCCGTTGTTCGCCTTCACGAGCGCGGGCTCAAAATGGATGAGCGCAACGTGTTCTTTCGCGCAAACTTGTCGAATCTTTTCTTCCAGTCCGGTAATGCATCTCAGCGGGCAAACGTCGAGATCCTTTGCCTTAACGAAGTCGGAGCGTGCTTCGGCGAGCCTGTCCATCCCAAGCATGGCCTTTCCTCGCCAAAAGTATGCCTCGGCATACAGAGGATCCTCTTTGATCGCTTCATCGAGAGCGGTCAGCGCCCTCTCATGCCCGCCTTGCCTCACCAGATCCGCCGCCCGCCGGATTTTCCGGTCCAACCGGGATTTCTCCGACGATGTCAAATCTTTGCGATGTTCAGACTTGAAAGGTGAGAAATCCCTAAGGTTCGAAGGGGGCTCCACCACGACGACCGGTATATCCGCCCGCTTGCACACCCGGATCATGGTCTCAAGATTGCGGGCGAAGTGCTCGATCACCCCCGCGGAAAACTGTTCGTCCCGGTAATACAGGTCCAGACCGGCGCTCCGGTCAAGGATCGCCGTCACCTCACCCTTAAGAATCGACTTGCCCGCCGGGGAAGAGCCGTGAAAGGTTCCACCCCTTCCATCCGCCGCGGTTGCCCTTCTCCCGTCCTGCTGTCCCTCATCCTTCCGTATTGCCTGCAACAACGGCTCGATCACGCGTTTTAACGCCTGATGGATATGGAGATCCTCCAGAACCGAACGAAGCGTGACAAGCCCCGTGCCTTGAGAAAAGAGACCGGCGTAGGTTCGGCGTTCAAGAAACTCGTTGTGGCCGGTGTAGATGATCATGAGATCCGGCTGATACCGTAGAGCCTCCTCGACCAGCGGCACGATCCTGTAGGACGCGTAGGAGATCCCTCCGGCATTGATCACCTCGAACGCCGTTCCAGGCTGCAAGGTGTTGAGCAGGTCTTGCAGCCACCGGGAGAAAGACGTCCTGCCGTCGAAGGGATGGCCGTACGTCGTGGACCCGCCAAAAGAGAATATTCTGAACGTGTTTGCGGGCTTTTGGGATTGAAAGGAAGCCTGGTTAAAGTACTTGGTCTTGTCGGGAACCGTCGACGCGACTCCGTTGTGCACCTCAAAGAGCGGCTTAGTACGTGAAAAACCCACGTACGGGTCGTCTTCAGTCTCGACGGAAGGCACGCCGGAAATCCTGAGCGCCCCTTCCAGCAAAGCGAGGATGACAAAACTCACCGCAATGCCGAGAACCACATCCTTCCACGTTGAGCGGCGGGCGGCCTCGGCCGGCCCGCTTCCCGGCGCCGGGCTCATGTAGGCGGTCCCGCCAGGTTTCATCTCCGGTCGTTTCTTGCGTGTTTTCGAGCGGCTCATGAATCTCTGTTCGTCGTTAAATAAGGCACTGCTTAGGGAATTGCCGGTATCACTTAGGAAACAGGGCGTGATTTGTAGTTGAATACCATTGCCGTTTACGGTATCCTAGCATGACCGTACATTGCCAACAAGCGCGCTGCCGCTCGATGGTCAAGTCAGGAGGACTTCTTAATGAGAAGCCGCGTAATTATGTCGGTAGCCGTCATTTCAGCATTGCTTCTTCTCTGCGTGCCCGTGTGGGGGAACGACCCGATCAAATGGTCCGCGCCCATGAGCGGTTATCCAAACCAATGGGCACCCACCCCCGAACCTCCCCGCTATGACAACCCCTACGGTTATCGGTATCCGTATTATGGGTACGGATACGGCGCTCATGACCCCTACGGATATGGTTCCACCGGCTATGCCGGAACCATGCAGGGCGGTCAATACGCCCCTCAGAGGGGTTTTTCCGGTAACCCATACGGTTACTACTACGGCCGCTAGGGCACTGCGGCATACATGCTCCGACGTCGCTGCCGGGCTAAATGCAGAACCCGGTTGCCGCCCCAAGAAAACCGGCACGGAGGCCGGCGCTACCGAAGCAGGGATAATTGCCACAAATGTGACACCGTACTTCTGCCACGGAGCACTTAGACCTGTCTTGTGGGACGGGCCTCTGTGCCCGTCATCTTCAAGGGCGGGCGTCCCGCCCGTCTCCCCGGCGAACCGCCATGATGCGGGGATCACAACTGATCATGAAAGCCCCCCGGAATCCGGGCCGATACCGCGCAGATCTCGGTGGATGGGTATTCCCGGGCTGTAGGGGCGGCCCCCTGTGGCCGCCCGGGTAGGCACGGGGGCCTACCCCTACGAGAACCAGAAGGAAGAGGACTTTCAGGCGAAGGCCGGGGTCCAAAAAGGAAGACTGGATCCCGGCCTTCGCCGGGAAGACGGCTCATGTTGCGCGACCGTATTTGGGCCATGAAACGCCGAAGAATGCCGGCGCCGAGTCCGTTGAATCTCCGGATTCCGCGGAATGCACCGGTCCCGGCGGTCATGGAGGCTGACTTCCCCCGGCAGGCGGACGTTCCTCCATCTATCGCGGAATCGGCTTCCAACTTTCCAAGCCCTTCTTCAATTCCGCAACGATTCTTGAGACGTCAACCAGTTCCACCGCCTTGGTTTGCCTGTCTCTCAGTTCAACCTTTCCCTGAGCCAACGACTTCTTGCCGACCGTGACTCTGAACGGCATGCCTATGAGATCGGCATCCTTGAATTTGACGCCGGGTCTCTCGTCGCGGTCGTCGAGCAACGCGTCGATACCGTTGGCCCAAAGATCACGGTACACGTCTTCCGCAGTCTTCTCGATCTGGGCGTCCTTCGCACCGACCGGGGTTACTATTACCGAGAAGGGAGCTATCGGCGGAGGGAAGATGATTCCGTCCTCGTCGTGGTTCTGTTCGATGGCCGCGGCAATGGTCCTGCTTACCCCGATCCCGTAACATCCCATGATGACGGGCTTCTCATTGCCGTCCGAATCGAGGAACTTCGCGTTCATTGCGTCGGAGTATTTGACCCCGAGTTTGAACACGTGACCGACTTCTATTCCCTTGTTGAGTCTGAGCGTGCCCTCACAGCGCGGACAGGGATCGCCTTGAACCGCGCATCGCAGATCGCCGTAACGGTCAACGCTGAAGTCAACGTTGGGATTGACGTCCACGACATGCACGTCGGCCTCGTTGCCGCCGACAACAACCGACGTAAGGCCTCGAATGGACTGATCCGCCAGCACGGTGATCCCCTGGAGTCCGATCGGGCCCGAAAAACCCAGCGGCCCGCCGGTCACCTCTTCAATGGTCCATTCGTCGGCGAGTTCCAAATCCGCCGCCCCGAGCACATTCCTCACCTTGACCTCGTTGAGATCGTGATCCCCCCGCAGCAGCACGGCCACGGGGCCGACTTCCGTCCGGAGGATCAGTGTCTTGATCAGGTCTTGGGGACCAATTCCCAGGAACTGCGACACCTGCTCTATGGTGGTCATTCCAGGGGTCGCGGTTCTTCTCATTGTTCCCGGCACATTGGATTCCGCCGGCCCGCACGGCCTCACTTCGGCCTTTTCCATATTTGCCGCGTAATTGCACGTGTCACAGGAGACGATGGTATCTTCCCCGGTGGACGCCAACACCATAAACTCGTGCGAAAAGCTGCCGCCGATGGGACCGGAATCCGCCTCCACGGGCCGGAACATCAACCCGCAACGGGCGAAAATCCTGCTGTACGCCTCCCACATTGCCCGATAGGACTCCTCTGCACCTTTTTCGGTCGCGTCGAAGGAATACGCGTCCTTCATGATGAATTCGCGGCCGCGCATGAGACCGAAACGGGGACGGATTTCATCACGGAACTTGGTCTGTATCTGATAGAGATTGAGCGGCAAATCCCTGTAGGAACGCACGTCGCGCCTGACCAAATCCGTTATTACTTCTTCGTGGGTAGGTCCGAAGCAGCATTCCCGTTCGTGCCTGTCCTTGAAGCGGAGAAGTTCGGGGCCGTACACGTCCCATCGACCCGATTCCTTCCACAGTTCGGACGGCTGGACGGACGGGAGGAAGACTTCCTGAGCCCCGGCCGCGTCCATCTCTTCCCTGGTGATCTGCTCCATCTTCCTCAACGAACGATATCCCAACGGCAAATACGAATAAACGCCGGCGGTGAGTTTTCGAATCATGCCCGCCCTCAGAAGCAGTTTGTGGCTGATCACTTCCGCGTCGGCAGGGTCCTCTTTGAGTGTAGGAGCGAAAAGTTTCGACATTCTCATGGATCGTTTCCTTAGTGCTTCGTTTCATAAGTTCGGTCACTCATTGTCGTCTCGTAGGCATGTTGGGAGCCTGCGAGAAGAATTTCCGGGCACGGAGGCCCGGGCTACGAAGAACAGGGACCAAGCCGGTCGTACACCGTGGGACTCCCGCGTTCTGCGCGGGATGCCCGTCATCTTAGTGGGACGGGCGTCCCTGCCCGTCATCTTTTCTTCTCGTTCCCAGGCTCCGCCTGGGAATGCCTGACCTCCGGGCTCTGCCCGGTCTTTGTCCCGGAGTTCACTTGCGCATCAGACTTTCATGGTCAGTCGTGATCCGCCAATTATGGCGGTTCGCCGGGGAGACGGAGGGTAGTGACGCCCGCACGCCGAACCCCCACCGGGAGCGCGCTCAATTCCGACAATGAATCACGGCCGTGCCGGTAACATGCCCAGGCAACCGTGCACTCGTTCTCCCGTGTCGCGCCCGGATACCCAGAGGTATCCATCCGACTATGCGTCGTGCGTGCCCCAACCGCCGGCGTCCCGCAGCCGGTTTCCGGGGGTAGGCACCAGCAGAATGTAACCCATAGGTTCGGCCGCGATCAAGACGCTTTTGTCCGTGATGATCCCATCAACGGCTCGACCGGCTTGTCCTAAGTGTCTGTCCCAAAACAAACCTTGAGCAATCGGGGGACACGATTCCGACTTTTGCGAGGTCGCATGGCGCCGTTCGCAAAATCGGATCATGTCCCCCGATTGCCGGCGGCCCCCCATGAGTGATAGTCTGGGACCGACATGACGGCAAACATCGGACCGGAAGATATTCTAGAGCGCGCACGAGAGGCGCGCCTGCTTGCCTCCTCTTGCGGCTTGTGCCCCCGCGGGTGCGGTGTTGACAGGATCGCAGGGGAACGGGGCTATTGCGGCGCCGGGCCGGTCCCCACCGTGGCGGCCGTTCTCCCTCACTTCGGAGAGGAGCCCCCGCTTTGCGGCCATGGAGGCGCGGGGACGATCTTTCTGTCCCGATGCAATCTTCGGTGCGTGTATTGCCAAAATCACCAGATCAGCCAGGGTTCCTTGGGGTCGCCCTTATCTCCGGCCGCTCTTGCATCTCGCATGCTTGGGCTCCAACGGCAAGGCTGCGCGACACTGGAACCGGTTTCACCCTCCCACCATTTGCCGGGTCTCCTGGAGGCCCTGGCACTTGCACGGGAACAAGGTCTTGATATTCCCATCGTATACAACACCAACGGATACGAAACCCCGGAGACGCTCGACCTGCTCGATGGAATCGTCGACGTGTACCTGCCGGACCTCAAATACGCCGACCCGGATCGGGCCCGGCTCTATTCGGACGCGGAAGATTATGTGGAAACCTCAAGAGCGGCAATCCTCAAGATGCATTCCCAGGTGGGCAACCTCGTCGTGGACGTGCATGGAACGGCAGTCCGCGGAATGATACTCAGGCACCTTGTCCTCCCCAACGGGGCGGCGGGAACCGCGGACATCCTCGGGTGGATACGCGGCAACCTTCCCATCACCGTCACCCTTTCGCTCATGGCCCAGTATTCCCCTTTGCACATAAGCGGAAGGTTCCCCGAACTTAACCGAAAACCGACTCCGCAAGAGTACGAGGACGCCATTGATTTGGCCTGGACGATGGGCTTCGAAAACGTCTTCATCCAGGACTTGGATTCCACCGACTCGGGCATTCCCGACTTCACCCGGGAAAGCCCGTTCGTCTGGGATTAGAGATACATCGCGCCTCATGCAGTACGTGCAATTCCGTGCAATTCCGGGGACACAATCCCAAATTTCTCCCCGCCGGCGCGGATCGAAATTGGGTTATGTCCCCGAATTGTTCCGAATTGTTTGCGCATTCCGGGGACATGACCCGATTTGTCTGAAAATCCCCCTCCCCTCGTTCCCAGGCTCCTGCCTGGGAACGACTATCCGCCGGGCTCTGCCCGGTCTTCGGCCCGGAATACCGAGGGATTTTCATGCTCAGTTGTGATCGCCCCATCATGGAGGTTTACCGGAGCGCAGCGGATGGACACAAATCGGGATCGTGTCCCCGGAATGCAAGAATTCTTCGCGGCACGACAAGAATTTCAGGGGTAGTAGTACAGAGGCTTCGCACCGCCGCAGACGTGTGCGATACGCAAAAGCCTGCAAGGCAGGTTGACAACGCCGCACTTCAAAGTTAGGCTGAGAGTGATCCCATTTGTGACGTTGAATAAATCCGTTCGGCACCGGAAGGATGAAGTACGCGGTTTACTTGAATCGGGGAGGCATTTATGGCGACTCGCACCTTTGAACTGGAATTCGCGAAATTTATTGAACGTTTCCATGAGCAGATCAAAGAAGCATTTATCGAAGATACCTTTCACAAGCGAGAGATCCTCTCACAGTACCAGCTCGGCCGCGAAATGCTCGAGGACCTTGCCGACAACGTAGTCCCCGAATTCACCACGAACATCGATAAGCGGACCTCGGTTGAAGGGATAGCGGACAAGTATGTGCGTCTCGGAATACGGTGCCGTGAGGAACGGTTGAGTTACTCCGAAATCGTGAGGGCCTTTATTCTGCTGAAGCGTCACATTTGGTTGTTCTTCCAGGACAGCAATTTTGCCGGGCAGCCTTTCGACGTAAGGTCAATCGTTGCTCTTAACAATAGGACGGCACTCTTTTTCGACCGTGCGATCTACTACTTCCTTGTGGGGTTTGAACAGGCAAGTTCGGATGAAGCCACGGAGCTCGAAGGCCTCTACGGAGCATTCCTGGACAGAGTCAGGCGCGACCTCGGGCTTCCGGAGCAGACCTAAACGCGGGCCGGGGGACACCCGAAGAGTGTCCCCCGCTTACGTTGCCGCCGATGGTTGGATTGAACTCCTACTGCCGTGAAGCCATATTACTGAACAACCTTTACCGTATATCCGAATTTGTCGCCGTTTTCCTGGCGATACTCCACCTGCACCTTCTCGCCGACGGACGGCCTCCGAAACGGTATGAATTTCGTCTTCAGCCCTACCTTTACGCTTATGATTTCAGCTGCCTGTCCCTCTTCCATCACCCTCAAATTCAGGGTCTTCGGTGATGATGCAACCACCTCTCCCGTCAGCGTGGTCGCGCCGGGCGAAGGTGCCGGAGTGGGCGTCGGCGTCGGAGCCGCAGCAGTCGTCTCCTGTTCCGTTGCCTTAGGCTCCGTTGCCTTAGGCTTGGCGGCAACCTTCCTGGATGGTTTCTCCTTGGGACTCTCTTTCAGACGCCTCGGACGGATCGAACTCTTCTGAGGAGACCAGTCCCGGTCCGTTACGTACGACGGCGGTTTGGAAGAACACACGGCTCCGGGCCTCGCACATTCGTCGGCATCGGTTTCCTTCTCCGTACCCCCTACCGTTCGGCACTCCGCGGATCTCGGCGGGGGAGGAGGCCAGCATTGAACCGAAGACGGAGGCGGAGTAAGGCTCACAACCTTCGTTGCCTTCATGTAGCCGTCTTCCAGAATGAAATCCACCGCCACCCGCTCGCCCAGACAAGGACGTTTGTTGGGAACATACTTGGTCCTCCAACCCACATTTACTTCCGCACACTGACCTCCGGATTTCACGGTCATGGTCCGCCAACCGTTGTCCACAACCGTACCTTTGAATGTGCATAGCCTGTAGGCGGATCCAGGCGACTCGGCCAAACAAACGGCGATCAGGGCCGCACAGAGTACTGCAACCCAGGCAGAAACAGAAAACTTCCCAAACATGGGGGACCTCCTCACTGGGGGGGGTAAGGATTTGCTCGTTCTCAGGACGATCCGGAGATCTCCCGATTACCGGTAGCTGAAAGCGAAACGAACATATTAGGTTATCTCTAAAAAGTCAAGTATATTACGAAATAAATTGCGCTATTGACCGATTCTACGATTATTTCCTTAATAGAACCACCGGCACCGAGGCCGCTTGTCTTCGGCAGGCCTCTATGCTATCAATCCGTGAGGAGGTTGGCCATGGGAATGTTCCGAGACACCTCGGATGCCGAGATTGACATTGTCAAGGAAATGGCGGAAGGCCTCGGAAGCACCGGTTTAAGACTGGATGATCTATTGGACAAGGTGGCCGAAGCACGCGGGCGCGCCCGAGACCTGGTCATGCGCTACGCAAACGGGTCGTCCCAGAACGGACGGCCTGATGTGGCGGCGGTGAATGAATCCATTCGTGAATACAATGCTCTCATAGAAAAGGCGGAGGATGCGTTGCGATGGCTCCTCATACAGAGAGAAGCGTGTGGTTTTCGGACCCACCGAAACGTCCACACTCACTACCCCATTCCCTCGAAGATAAGGCTTCTCGACGCATGATTCTTGCCGGATCGGCCCGCCCGGACGGTCGCCGGTTCATTCTCGCCTCGCTCTTCGTATGTCTGCCGTTGTTGATGACGGCCGGCGCGCATGCAGGTTCCGATGAGAAGAGGAATCCGGTTTGGCTCGCGTTCTTTTCCTCGAAGAACTGTCCTAAGTGTACCGTCGTCAAGCAGCTCATCCGGGAGATGAGGAGCGCGTATCCGATCAAGATCCGGGAGTTCGACATTGACAAGCGGGCACATTACGACCTGATGGTGAAGCTTGAGGCGATCCATTCGGACAAGGAGTTCTCGGTGCCGTTGATACTGGTCGGCGACACGGTCTTGATGGGAGAAGACGAGATCACCTCACGGCTCGAACCGATTGTCGGGCAACTGGCCGATTCGGGAGGGTCTCCGTTGCCCTATCTCGGTCCCGGCGCCGGCACGCGGCCGGCGGAATCCCGTACGCGCGGACATCGGTCCGAGAAGGCCTCTTCGAGATGCAACTGCGGGAAGGACGGCCGGCCGCCAAGCATTGGAGATGAATGGGACAGGATCAGGAAATTCGTGGGAGGATGGCTGTGAATCTTTATACCATGCATTCGGGAAATAGGTGAACCTATGAAGCCGCTCAGGCTTATGGCAGTTCTTTTGGCATTGGTTCTCATGCCGGTCTCGTGCACGTGACTGACCAAAGCGTACAGAACCGAGTCCGGTTCTGAGACGGTGGGTAAAGATAAGGCCGCAAAGAAGTCGTGCCCGGCGGGCGCGCTGTTCTGCCCGGCCGAGTGAGCGGGTGCGTTCGAAAAGTGCTTGACTATATGGTTATATATGAATAAATTATATATGAAGAATTCCCAATGCCATCAGTGAAGAGGTACCACATGTTTACTATTGATCAGGAAAGTCAAAGCTATTTCAAAGACAAGATCGGCGGAAATCAGGCGCTGCGCGTCTTCTTCGGCGGCTACGGCTGAGGCGGTCCCAGTATGGGTTTGGCTCTGGATGAGCCCCGGGACGGAGATGAGACCTATCAGCTGGAAGGGCTGTCCCTGATAATCGATCCCTTTGCGCACAAGGTCATTAAAGATTCCGGCGGGTTGACCATCAAGCATTCCCTATTCGGCCCCGTAGCCGAACTGGCCGGCGCCGGCGGATGCAGCTGTTAGGGAGGTAACCATGCCCATATTCGAATTTAAATGCTGCACATGCGGGAAGGAGTTCGAGAGACTCGTTTTCGCCTCGGAACAAGGCGCGGTGGAATGCCCGGCGTGTGGAAGCACTGAAACCACGAAAGAATTCTCGGTCTTTTCGTGCTCGGGGATAGAGAGGAGTCTTGCCGGCTCATGTGGTTCGGCCTCGTCCGGAGGCTCTTCAGGGGGCTTCTCCTGAGGTTAGGTTTATGCAGCGGTCCGCTGCGGCCACTTGCCCACAAGAATGCTCACTCGTACAACCGGGGGCAACCTTCCGTTGCCCCTTTCAGGTGCCGCCGGGACTCTACGCCCCAGCCTCAATCATCGTAATCCGCCTTTGCCGCAATGGTCTTGATCGCTCCCACGGCGACATCGACTTCATCCAAGGTATTGAAATAACCGAGGCTGAACCTCACCGTGCCGTCCGGTAAGGAGCCCAGTGCACGATGAGCCAGGGGCGCGCAGTGCAACCCGGTCCTCACCGCAATGTCGTACGTCGTTCTCAGCATGGTGCCGGCCTCCTCCGGATGAACGCTCTCGAATGCGGCCGGAATGGACCGTCCCCCGCAACCGCCGAAAGAAACGCGAAGTCCATCGGGCAATGCTCCATCAAAGGTCACCGAAAGTATGGGCACCTGGATTTCGGGCTTAAGAGGTCCATAGAGTACTACTCCGGGAACGGCCGAAAGACCGCGAATGAATGCCCCCAGGAGTTCAATTTCGTGTTGCCTGATAGCCTCCGGCCCCACGGAAAGAATGAAATCGATCCCCGCGGACAAACCGGCGATTCCCACATTGTTCCTTGTCCCGCTCTCCAGGGCGTCGGGAAAGAACTCGGGCTGCTCCTGACTTTCCGAGACACTTCCCGTTCCGCCGCGTTTCAACGGCCGGACCGACAGGCCCTCGCGGACATACAGCCCGCCCGTCCCCTGGGGACCGTAAAGCCCCTTGTGTCCGGCAAATGCGAGAAAGTCTATGCCCATGGCCTGCACATCAATGGGAATAGCGCCGGCTGTTTGTGCCGCGTCGACGAGCAGGGGTATTCCGCCGGCCGCATCCCGGACCGCGTGCACGTCCTGAAGGGTTCCGCACACATTCGAGGCATGATTCAGCGCGATGAGGGCCGTATTGGGCCGGAGCACGCGTTTGAGGGCCTCGACGTCGAGAATCCCCATCCGGTCACACGGAGCGACCGTTACGGTTATGATCCCCTCGCGCTCAAGATACCTCACGGGTCGTATAACCGAGTTATGTTCCATCTCGGTTATCACCACATGATCTCCGGGATTCAAGAACCCGTTTATCACGATGTTCAGGGCTTCCGTAGCGTTGAGCGTGAAGACGATGCGCCGCGGGTCGGGCACGTTGAAGAGAAGGGCAAGCTTTTCCCGGGTGCCTTCCACCACCTCGGAGGCTTCCTGCGACCGGTCGTACCCGGATCTCCCGGGATTGGCGCCGATGTCCCGCATGAAGTGAACCATCGCCTCGATCACTTGAGGAGGTTTTGGAAAGGACGTCGCCGCATTATCCATGTAGATCCGTTTGTTCACGTTCGCACTCTCGTTCGATTCGTTTTCATGGGATGAGAGTCCATTTCCCACGAGAATACCCTCAGACGCAAGCACGCTGCCCGCCTCTTCGGCAGCGCCGGCCTCCGTGCCGGAACCCCGGCCGGAAACGAGTTCCCATTACGTACTCAACCTCCCCGGTCGAGAGGAGAGAGGAAAAGATAATGAAAGCAAAGAAATAGGCTAGCGAAGGGACGTCTACCGTGCTGTCCATAGTGACGCGCATTGAAATTCGCGGTAATCCTAATCCAGTTCTTCAAGGCTCCCGCCGGTCGTTCCCGTCATTGCGAGAAGCGCAGTCCCGCCACTGTCGGTCGTGGCGTTTGCATTGGCTCCTTTCCCTACAAGAAGCTTCACAGCCGAGATATCGCCTCGCTCGGCCGCGTCGACAAGTGCGGCACTGCGTTCCTTTGGCTGCCCGTAAAGAACGGAACCTGTGAGGAGCAGCGCGGCGGCTGCGCACACAAGTAATATCGCCGGTACCGTTAACAGTCCTCGCAGCATATCACACCATCCTTCCGAGTATCTTCACTCGACCATACCGCTATTTCTTGGCTCCATGTTTCTTCAACAGGTCCGCGATTGACGTATGCTTGTTGGCGAGGGCCAGCTTCAATGCAGTGTCGCCGTCCTCAGACCTGGCGTTCACATCTGCTCCTTTTTCGATGAGCAGCTTTGCCCCATCCAAAATCCCCCAACGAGCGGCGAACATCAAGGCGGTACGGCCCTCCTTGTTCTTTGCGTTCACATCGAGTCCTGCATCGATGAGCAGCTTCATAACCTCAAGGTCATTGCGGTTAACAAGAACCTGGAGGACGGAATCGCCGTCCCACTCTCTGCTGGCGTTTACATCGAGTCCTTTCTCGATCAAGAATTTCAGCATTTCAATATTATCGCTTGTGGCGGCAGCATTCAGGACGGTTCGGCCACCCCATCCTTTGGCGTTGATATCAGCCCCTTTTTCAACGAGGAATTTTACTATTTCGAGGTTGCCTCTATTTACGGCCATTTGCAGGACTGTAGTGTTATCATCTCCCCTGGCGTTGATATCGGCTCCTTTTGCAACGAGGAATTTCACCACGTCAAGGCTCCCTTTCCGGGCAGCTATAATCAGGGGGTTGTTGGCACGCTTGTCCCTGGGGTTGACATCAGCCCCTTTTCCAATGAGGAATTCCGCCACATCGAGGCTCCCTTTCAGGATAGCCATAGTCAAGGCGGTTTCGCCACCATACGCATAAACGTTGACATTAGGTCCGTTTTTCATCACGAATTTCACCATCTCAAGATTGCCGCTTGCGGCAGCAGCCAGAAACACGGTATCGCGCTGATCGCTCGAAGCGTTGACATCGACTCCCCTTTCCACGAGAAACTTCACCATCTCGAGGTTGCCCATCCCGGCCGCCATTGCGAGGGGCCAGGCCCAAGATCCTCCGGCGTTGACGTCAGCGCCCTTTTCAACAAGAAATTTAACCAATTCAAGATTGCCGCCGGCGACCGCATACCCCAAGACATTCTGATTTCTAGTGTCCTCGGCATTGGGATTCAAGCCCTTTTCCAGGAGGAATCTCACCGCTTCAATGTTCCCGCTTTGGGCCGCGGCCATGAGAATCGTGGCGCCATATCCGTCCTTTGTGCTGAGGTCGAATCCTTTGTCTATGAAGAATCTGATCAGCTCCTTGTTACCGCTTCGGGCAGCCCATACGAAGACTGTTCTGCCTTCTTCGTCCTTGGCGTTGGGATCGAGTCCTCTTTCGATTAAGAACTTCACCACTTCAAGACTGCCGCTCATGGCAGCCCCCATGAGGATTGTCCTGCCATCTTTGTCCTTGGCGTTGGGATCGAGTCCTCTTTCGATTAAGAGCCTTACCACCTCGGGACTGCCGCTCATGGCAGCAGCCATCAGGACGGTCTTGTGCTCCCAATCCATCGCGTTCACATCAGCCCCTTTTTCGATGAGAAACTTCACCACTTCGAGACTGCCACTTACGGCAGCCGCCATCAGGACGGTATGGCCACCCTCGATCTCAGCGTTCACAGCAGCCCCTTTCTCCAGGAGGGACTGTACCGCATGAAGATCGCCTCTCTTGGCAGCTTGGATGAGGGCCAGATTCCGGTCCTCAGAGCGCCCATACAGGACGGAGCCTGTCAGGACCAGCGTTGCCGCTGAGAATACGAGTATTGCTGCTCTGCCCGTTGACAATCTCTGCCATAGGGTGCAATTTCCGAGTCTAAATCTTGACTTCATCGCTCCTCCTATTTCTTGGCTCCGTACTGTTTGAGCAGTTCCACAGCGCGTTCTTTCTCGGAAGTGCCACTCTCGGAAGCCCATTTGAGGGCCGTCTTGCCTTCTTTGTCCTTGGCATTGACATCTGCACCCTTGTCCAGCAGAAGTCTCACTATCCGCGGGTCGTCACCCGCGCAAGCCGCCATCAATGGAGTCACTCCACCCGGGCCCGCAGCGTTTATGTCCACACGTTTCTCAAGCAGGAGTTTCACCAGACGCAGCCTGCCGGTACCGCATGCCGTCAGCAATGCCTCAGTCCTTCGGTCTGCCCCGTTCTCCAAAAGAACTCGCACGATCGGTTCATTGCCATGGTAGCAAGCCCAAATGAGTGGGGTCAGGGCACGGTCACCGTCTCCGTAATTTTCGTTGACTTTCGCTCCGCCGGCGATAAGTAGTTCAACGATATCGGCAGAACCGTGCCATTGACATAATGCCATCAGAATCGAGTCGTTAGGGTTGTCTCCGACATTCGGGTCTGCTCCTCTTGACAAGAGCAGCTTCACCAACTCGGGACCGTTGCGGCGAGCAGCCGTAGTCAGCGCGGTCCATCCGTTCTTGTCTTTGGCATTGATGTCCGCGCCCCAATCCAGTAAGAGTGTCGCGGCTTCCAGCCGACCGTAACGGGTGGCGGCCCTCAGAGCCTCGGACATGTCTCCTCCCTGAAACTCACTGGGGCGCCGGCGTTTCATTTCGTCCGTATCCCCTGCCATGACAGCGTCCATGAATGATATTCTTGCCCCTCGTTCGCGCAGAAGAGCCGCTACAGCAAATTTGTTGGCACAGACTGCCGAGACGAACGGCGTCCTGCGGAACTCTTCGTCCTCCTTTCCCTTTCCATTCGGGTCGGCACCCATATCTAGAAGCAATCCGACCACATCCTTCCGACCGTTGGCAGAAGCAGCGATCAATGCCTGCACCAGTTGCTCGTCCTTTGTCTTGAGATTCGGGCCCTTCTCCAGAATCAGTTTCACCACTTCGGTGTGACCGTTCTCGGAAGCTCGCATCAGGGCCGTCCAGCGAGACTCGTTCCCGGCATCGATATCAGATCCCTTGTTCAAGAGCAGTCTCACCACTTCGGTGTGACCGTTCTCGGAAGCCCGCATCAGCGCCGTCCAGCCATGCTCATCCTTGGTATCCACGTTGGCGCCCTTGTCCAACAGCTGTCTCACTATATTTGTATGACCCTTCTCGGACGCCAACACCAGGGCCGTCAAGCCGTGCGAATCCTGGACGCTCGTGTCCGAGCCCTTGTCCAAGAGCAGCTTCACCACTTCGGTGTGCCCGTTCTCGGCAGCCAGGGACAGCGCCGGACGCTTCCAGAAGTCGTCTTTGGCATTCGCGTCTGCCCCCCGCTCCAGGAGAAGCCTCACCACGTCCGCGTGCCCGTTCTCGGAGGCTCGCACCAAAGCCGCCTGCCCAACGTTCTTCGTTTTGATATCCGCTCCCTTGTCCAAGAGTAGCCTGACCACTTCCGCGTGCCCGTTCTTGGAAGCCCGTTCCAGTGCCGCGTCCGGGTCGCATTCCTCTTTGACGTTGACATTTGCCCCCTTGTCCAGGAGCAGTCTCACCACTTCGGCCCACCCGTGCTCGGAAGCCTTAGGCAGAGCGATACCGAGACATTCGGCCTCGGCATTCGGATCAACTCCTTTGTCCAAGAGAAACTTCACAACCTCTGCGTCACCGCTCCGTGAAGCCCGCACAAGGGACTCAATGCACAGATGGTTTCCCGCGGGCATCTTCTGAAGCAGCTTCACTATCTGCGGTCGGGCTTTCCGGAAAGCCTCTTCAAGCGCCGGCTTGTCCTTCGCCCCCTTTTCAAGAAGGAGTGTCGCCACATCCAAATGGGCTCTCCGCAAAGCCCATCTCAGGGCAGTGGTGCCGTACTTGTCCTTGACATTTACATCCGCCCCTTTTCCCAACAGCAGTTGGACGACTGCCTCGTGACCGTTCACCGAAGCCCACAGGAGTGCTGTTGCGCCATACTTGTCCTTGGCATTCACGTTGGCGCCCTCTTGGAGAAGGAGTGTGACCTCCTCCGTCAAACCGTTCTCCCCGGCTTTAATCAAGGCCGCATCCTTGTTCTGCTTCTTCGAGCCGGCCGTTTTTCCAGGGCCATGTTCCTCGATTAACTGCACCACGTCTATGTAGCCCTCTTTGGCTGCACACTCCGCCGGCGTCATGGCTTCCATATTCCACGCATTGACGTCTGCACCCCGATCAAGCAGAAGCTTCACGATTTCTAAGTGGCCTTTGTCGGAAGCCCAGTGGAGAGCAGTCATACCGTTGCCGTGAAGGGCCTGGCGATCGGCCAACTCGGCTCCCCGATCTAGAAGCAGTCTCACCACTCCCGTGTGACCCGCCTGACATGCGAGGCTTAACGGTCCCACCCCGTTCTTGTCATAAGCGTTGACATCCGCCCCCCGTTCCAACAAGAGCCGCACCACATCAGCGTGGCCAGCTTCAGAAGCTTGCATAAGGACCGACTTCTTCGCACTTGACTGCAGTCCGTAATTCACGTCGGCACCTTGTTCCAGAGAGCGTCGGACCTGCTCAAGGTCGCCTCTTGTCGCCGCGTTCATCAAAGCATGGTTTTCAGCGCCTCCGGCGCAGACCTCCGAGCCATGGGCAACAACAAAGATCCGGAGCAACAATATCGGCAACAGAATTGCCATATGCTTGTACCCGGTCGCTTCGTGCATGATAGTCCTCGCTTTCTGGATCTCCCTCGTCCATTCAGGGGGGCACGGCAAACGGAACAGCTTTGTACGAGCGCTCCGATGCCTGCGAAAATTCTCGCATCTTCCGCCCACGCAGCACGTTGCCGGCGCGAGCACCCTTGTTTGTTACGCCGGTCCCCGTCCCACATGAGTCATTTTTCTTGGTCCCCCGGCAGAGCCTGGGGTTTACCCATTATACTTATCGAAACCACCATGAAGGAGGCCTTAGTGCTCGGTGGCGTAAATACGGTCGCACAAGCAGCACCGTCTTCCCGGCGTAGGCCGGGAACCAGTCTCTTCTTCCTGGACCCCGGCCTTCGCCGGGGAGACGGCGGGCGGACGCCCGCCCTTGAAGCCCCCATCAAACCGGGGGTTACGGCCAAGTGCGAAAGTTGAGTTACGTACGCGACACGGCTGCGCTGAATATCCTGTCGAAATCCTCCGCGGTTGCATCCCAGTTCAGGCCGGCGGTTCTCAGCGACTGCAAACCCGCGGCCCCCATGCTCACCCGGAGATCGCGGTCCCGGACAAGTAATGCGAGACACTCGCGCAGGCCGGTCACATCCCCCGGCTCGAAGAGCAGGCCCGTCGTCCCGTGTTTGACCAGGTCCGGAATGCCGCCGACGTTCGTTGCCAGCACTGCGAGTCCCGTGGCCATTGCCTCCTTGATGACGTTCGGACTGCCCTCCGTAAAGCTGGGCAGGCAAAGAATGTCTGAGTTTTGCATCATTTCAGCCACGTCTGCCGGCGGCAGGCTGCCCGTCCAACGCGTCCGTTCATCCAGGCCCACATTGGTACAGATGATCTTCAGTTCCGGAGCGTAATAGCCCTCGCCCACGACGGTCAACCGGACGTTGAGGAATTCAGCTTCTTTAAGGGCTTCGAAGAGCGTTTGGAGCCCCTTCTTTGGAACAAGGGCCCCCACATAGAGCAGACGTACGTCTTGTCCGTCCTCGCGTGAAGTGTCTCCCGGCCGGAACATGTCGGTGTCCACACCGAACCGGGGCATCTCCAACTTGGATTCCGGGGTCCCCAGAGTGCGCATGATCTCCTTCAGTTCCGCGCTGACCGGGGCGACTACCGAAGATCGACGTATCACCCATCTGGTGAACATTCTCCAGATGAACCGGTCCCGCGCCAGGTACCCGTCGTCCCCGCGGAAGGATACGACCAAAGGTATCCCTGTGAGCGTGTTTACTACCGCGCCGACCACCCCCGCGCCGATCCAGTTGGCATAGACGACGTCCGCGTCGCGTGCGCATCTAAACGCCGCAGCGGTGAAGGCCGCCATCATCGGTATCACCTGCAGCTTGGCGAGCAGGCTCTTCGACAGATTCTCGGGAATGCCGCCGCCCCCTTTGGTGAGTCTCTCCAGGGATCTTGGTACAAAGTACCCGAATCTCACCGTATCGATACCGTGCACGACCCGTCTCCCGTGGAATGCTCCATCGGACGGAGCTACCACGACCGCGCGATGACCGCGCCTCGACATGGCCTGGAGAAGCTTGGCAATGAATATACCCGACCAATCCTTCTCATCGGACGGGAATGACGTGGTGAGGACCAGTATCATCAGGCTTTTCACGTTTATCCTCAGCGTCTCGAAATCATGAATCCCCTGCACACGCCCGGAAACGGCACTGACAATCAAGGCACATGAAGTTATTCAGCCCAACTGAATACCATGTTTGTCGGGCCTATCCAAATTGTGAGACGCCTCCCAACACCTTCTCGAACTCCGAGAATCCACATGAATCTTTTGCATGCTAGTGTTTAGGATTATTGGGCTAAGCTTATCTCAAGTAGTTTAGAGTTTGACAAAAAGGGCGACCCAAGTGTATTTTAGGCCCATTAAATTCACTTCTTGATGTTTGTGCCGAGCGTATTGCCCGGCTGTGGAGTCCGGCTGAGGGTATAGGGGTTAGGGTCGGACTCTATCTTGTTTTTGGGACGGCATTTCATGACTCAAGTTGTTCCGGGTCCGGAAGCTTGGGTCTTTTTGGTTTCAGCCGGCGTCTCGCCGTTTCCGCTGGATTCTCAAAGCCTCCGGTCGATGGAGTTCTTCTCTTCAGTCGCAATTCCCGCAATATTCCTTGACATTGAACATAGGTGCTTGTAATTATATATAAACCAGCCAGCATCGCGCTGCGCATGGTCCGAAAACCCGGCGCACCCTTCCTAACCCGGCTCCGGGTTTTCATTTATGATTTTTCAGTCACTCCCTCTTGAGATTTGCGCGGTACCATTCCAAGCTCAGCCCCAGGCCGGTTCTCAAATCACTGCCGGCCGTGAACTTGAGTGCCTTGCGCGCATTCGAGGTATCCGCGGACGAGTGCTTCACGTCGCCGGGCCGGGCCTCTTCAAAACTAGGGTCAATGGAGCCTCCCAACAGCTCATGGATGGCTCCGAGCAGGTCGAGTAAGGTGGTGCGGTCTCCCCGGCCCACGTTATACGCTGAACCGCACGCGTCCGAGGAAGCATCCATGGCAAGCAGATTCGCGTTTACCACATCTCCCACGAAGGTGAAATCTCGGCTTTGCCTTCCGGTTCCATAAATAACGGGTCTGTGACCGGCCAGCAGAGCGGAGACGAAACGGGGGATGACCGCAGCGTAAGGGCCCTCGGGGTCCTGACGCGGACCGTACACGTTGAAATACCGTAAGCCTATGTTCTCGATACGGTAAAGCTCCCAAAACAGGCGGCCGAATTCTTCGTTCACCTTCTTTGTCAGAGCGTACGGCGACAGCGGTTTCCCTTCACCGCCTTCACGCTTGGGAAGGGTTTCGGAATCCCCATAAACCGCTGAGGAAGACGCGTAAACCACGCGGCGGACTCCCCCGTTCCGCGCTGCCGTGAAGACGTTGAGGGTGCCGTCCGCGTTGACGTTTTGCGTGGTGATGGGATCTTCGATGGACCGGGGGACGCTGCCGAGAGCAGCCTCATGAAATATCCCTTCCACACCCGAAACGGCCTTCTCGACATCCTTATAGTTGCGGATATCCCCGTAAAGGACTTCAAAATCACTGCCGGGTACCAGGGAACCGTTTCCCAGACCATCGAGGTTCCCCATCTTGCCGGTGCTGAAGTTGTCAAGCACCCTTACCCGGTCCCCCCTCGACACGAGAGCCTCAACGATATGACTCCCGATGAATCCGGCTCCGCCGGTCACCAGCATGAGCCTAGCAGCCTTCTTTGCCATACGCCTCTCCGAGAATGGTATGATGCCGGAAAACGAATCCCTACAGTAAGGTACCATTTTGGGCTGAAAAGCAAATACTATAGTCACGCGCATCGAAATTCGCGGTGATTCTAACCCAGTTCCTCAATGCTCCCAGCGGTCGCTCATGTCATTGCGAGGAACGCAGTCCCGCGCAGAACGCGGGAAAGCAATGTCAATGCTTCATGAAAGGCTGAGATTGCCACACCCTCCCGTAGCGGCGGCCCCCTGTGGCCGCCCAGGGTAGGCACGGGGGCCTACCCCTACGGCTCGCAATGACAAACGTGCAGGCGTCCGCAGTATTCAAGGAGCGACACTGAAAAACCGGGCCGGTTTCCGAGAGATGCAAAGTGCAACCAAGAGAACAGTACCGTGGTGCATTTTTCGCCGAACCATGACTTTGCGGGCGATGCGGCACCGGGAGGGGTTTTACGCGGCCCGCGGCCGGTACGGGATCGCCTGGAAGCGTCGAGCTCCGCACCAATAAACCCCCATGATCGGGGCGATCACAACTGACCATGAAAGCCCCCCGGACTCCGGGCCGAAGACCGGGCAGAGCCCGGTGGATAGGCATTCCCAGGCTGTAGGGGCGGCCCCCTGTGGCCGCCCGGGTAGGCACGGGGGCCTACCCCTACGGGAACGAGAAGGAAGCGTCGGGCTCTGCACCAATAAAGACGGCGACTCCCCCAAGGGCGGATCCGGCCGGGGGTTCTCCGTTAACCCGTGAAGAAGGCCCCATGATGCACCGGTACAAGGAGGGTCCCTCGTGCGGCGGGCCGCCTCTCAGAGCCGTGCTCTGGTATGGCTCTCAGGCTCCTCGGTGATATGGCACGGCAATTGCATTTGGAAACTATGGGATACAAAGAATGAAAGTCGCAGTTCCTGAACACCAAGGCCGAATTGCACCGGTATTCGATACGTGCCGACGTGTCCTGATTTTCTTCCAGGACGCAGACGGTGCAGTACCGCTCGGTCTTGAAGACTGGTCAACCACCGGCCGACATGAGCGCCCGGCACGACTCAAGGAGATCGGCGTCGAAATATTGCTGTGTGGAGGAATAAGCGGCTGGATGGAGGGTCAGTTAAGTTTTCAGGGGATTCAAACCATGCCGTGGCTGGCCGGTGAAGTGCCGGAGATCCTGGAAGCATTCCGCATGGGACGAGTGACGGAACCTCAGTACGCCATGCCGGGCTGTGCGGGATTCCGGAGAGGAAGAGCAAAGCACCTCGAGAAGTCTTGCGGTCCCTGTCGCCGTGAACAACTCCCGCAAAAACAGGGAGGATGCGCAGCGAGGTCGCGCAAGAGACGGAGGAACTTGCCTCCCGGCTGATACATGCTTATCTCAGTATCAGTACGAACGGGGGGCTGTGGGGAGCCGAATCCCTCCGACATATGATCCGCGTCCGGCGGGGTCTTCATAGTGCGTGTCCGGGGCGGAGCCTCAGGAAACAAGAACGTTGATAAGGAACACCATGTCTGAACAAGAAAAATGCCCGAGCGACGCTTCGTGTGGAACATGCCAAAGTGCCGGCGGTTGCGATGCGAACGCACAACGGATCCACACGGAAGAACTGCTCAAGGAAAAACTCTCGAGGATTAAGTACCGTGTGGTCGTGATGAGCGGAAAGGGCGGAGTGGGTAAATCCACGGTCGCGGTGAATCTTGCCGTGGCCCTGGCCCGCAAGGGGCACAGCGTGGGAGTGCTCGACGGCGACGTCCACGGCCCCAATGTGCCGAAACTACTTGGAGTCGATGACGTGAGGCCGTCAATGTCCCCGCTCGGGTTGACTCCGGTCGCCTCACGCGACAACGTAAAGGTAATCTCCATGGCTCTTCTCCTCGACGACCCGGATACGCCGGTAGCCTGGCGCGGGCCGATGAAGCATAACCTGTTTCAACAGTTCCTCTCGGATGTGGACTGGGGAGACTTGGACTTCCTCGTCGTAGATCTTCCGCCGGGCACGGGAGATGAACCCATGAGTATTGCCCAGATACTGGGACAACCTCTCTGGGCGGTCATTGTGACCACTCCCCAAGACGTTGCCCTTCTGGATTCCCGCAAATCGGTCGTCTTCGCACGAAGCGTGGACATGAACGTGGTAGGTATTGTGGAGAATATGAGCGGGTTTGTCTGCCCCAAGTGCGGTGAAACGATAGATCTTTTCAAGCGTGGCGGCGGAGAACGGGCATCACGCGATCTGATGGTGCCTTTCCTCGGAGCGATTCCCCTGGACCCGGAAATTGTCTTGTGCGGCGACGCAGGCAAGTCTCTGCCGAACGAGGCCAATTCTTCGGCCACGGCGAATGCCATTCAAAATGTCGCGGACGGGATATTCCGAGCGGTCACCGGGGGAACGGTGAAATAAACTGAGACATCGGACTCGGGATTGTGGAATTTCAGGAGGTGCCGTCAGGCATCTTCACAACACATTTATTAAGAGGAGAACCATATATGCAGGCGAAAACAGTAGCAATTCCTTCCATGGCACCGGGTGGCTTGGACGCCATGAGGTCGGGGCATTTCGGTCACTGCGACCTTTTCACTCTGGTCAAGGTGGAGAACGGGGAAATTCAGGATGTTTCGATAGTTCACAACGCGCCTCATGCTCAAGGAGGTTGTGCAGCGCCGGTGAACCTTCTCCACCAAAGTGGGGCCGACGCCTTGATTGTCGGCGGCATAGGAATGCGACCGCTTATGGGGTTCCGGCAGGTGGGCATCGACGTCTATTTTGGACCTGAAGGAGAGACCGTCGGGTCGGTGCTGAACTTTCTGCTGCAGGGTAAACTGGCCCTGATCGGGGAACACCAGGTTTGCGGCGGTGGCGGCGGCCAAATGTGAACCGAGGAGGTTACGATGAGAATTGCCGTCACGGCAATGGGAAAGGATCTTGATGCGGATTTGGATCCTCGGTTCGGGAGGGCCATGTACTTCCTGATCGTCGAACCGAACGGCACCATCGAGGATGTCATAGACAACAGCACCAACATCAACGCGATGAAGGGTGCCGGCATACAGGCGGGAAAGGTCCTGGCCGACAAGAAGGTGGACGTGCTCCTTACGGGGCATTGCGGTCCGAATGCCTTCAAGGCCTTAAACGCTGCGGGAATCAAGGTGGGAGTTGAACTCCGGGGGACCGTAAGGGAAGCACTGGACAGTTTCAACCGGTCCGAGGTGAAATTCGCGACTTCCCCGAACGTGGAGGGTCACTGGTAGCCGTTGCCGCCGCACGACCCCCCTTTAGGACTACGAGAAAGGATAATGAATGGTCATCGCCGTTGCCAGTGGAAAAGGCGGGACAGGGAAGACGACTGTCGCAACGAGTCTGGCATCAGTGCTGGGACCTGATGGACAGCTTCTGGACTGCGATGTGGAAGAACCCAATTGCCACATATTCATGAAGCCTGAAGTGCGTGCCACTGTTACGGTCAATCTTCCCGTCCCCGTTGTCGATATGGCGAAATGCTCCCGATGCGGAAAGTGCGGCGAAGTCTGCCGTTTTAGCGCAATAGTCCTCATTGGCGACGAGGTCATGACGTTCCCGGAGATGTGCCACGGTTGCGGAGGATGTTCGCTGCTCTGTCCGGAAGGGGCAATCACCGAAGGGGCACGCCCGTTGGGAGTGTTGGAATCGGGGTTCTCGGGGCCGGTGGAATTCGTTCATGGAAGGCTCCGAGTGGGCGAAGCCATGTCGCCGCCTCTCATCAGAGAAGTGAAAAAGAGGATCAATCGGGAAAAGACAACCATAATTGACGCGCCGCCCGGTGCCTCTTGTCCGGTCATTACGACGGTCAAGGGGGTGGATTTCATTATCCTGGTAACCGAACCGACCCCCTTCGGCCTTCATGATCTGCGCATCGCAGTTGAAGCGGTATCGGCCCTGGGGATCCCCACGGGAGTGCTTTTGAACCGATCCGACATCGGCACCCGTGATGTGGAACGGTACTGCGGCGAACGGGGCCTGCCGCTTCTTATGGAAATACCGCATAATCGAACCATTGCGGAGGGTTACGCACGCGGAGAACTGCTGGTGCATGCCGTGCCCCGGTACCGTGAGCGCTTCGTCGATCTGTTGGACGGCATCAGGGAGTTGGCCGGTCAGGCCACTGATCGACCCATCGAGGCAAGATCGTGAAAGAGATCGTCATAATAAGCGGAAAGGGCGGCACGGGAAAAACCTGCCTCACGGCATCGTTTGCGTACCTTGCGCGGGACTGTGTTCTCGCGGACTGCGATGTTGACGCGGCGGACTTGCATCTCCTCGCCGCGCCCAAGGTGCTGCATGAAGAGGCCTTCCACGGAGGGGCGAAGGCTGCTATAGACCCGGCAAAATGCACTCAATGCGGAAAGTGTACGGAAGCTTGCCGGTACGGCGCCATCTCCGACGACTTCATGGTGGATCCCCTTTCCTGCGAAGGGTGTTCCGTATGCTTCCACGTTTGCCCGTCGGAAGCCGTAACCATGGAAGAGAGTCTGAATGGCAGATGGTTTATCTCCGAGTCCCGTTTCGGGCCTATGGTCCACGCAGAACTGCGGCCGGGCGAAGAGAATTCGGGTAAGCTTGTTGCATTGGTCCGCAATCAAGCAAAGGTCTTGACCGGAAAGTCCGGAAAGTCGCTCGTCCTCGTGGATGGTGCGCCGGGTGTGGGCTGTCCGGTCATTTCTTCGGTAACCGGAGCCGACCACGTGGTAATAGTAACCGAACCGACTCTGTCGGGAATGCATGACATGAAGCGCGCCCTGGAACTCGTGCACGGTTTCAACATCCCCACGTCGGTGGTTGTCAACAAATATGACATTGCTCCGGAAATGGGTCAACAAATCCAACAATGGTGCTTGGAAAAACAAACTCCCGTACTGGGCTTCATACCCTATGACGAAGCGGTCACCCGAGCGATGGTTCATGGCCGCTGCGTCGTGGAGTTCGAAGACGGCGAGGTGTCCAAAGCTATAGGCAGGATATGGGAGAATCTCATTTCTCGAGCGCTCTCCAAGCCGGAACCGTAGAAAGGACCCGCAACGGGCATGGATATTGACACTCCCCGGCGACGATGCACGTATGAACGTCGGTCCCGGTGACTGGTCGCGATGCGAGGCACCGTGTAGACGCGTGGGGGACCGGATTCAACCCTTGGAATTCTTCATGCCCTTTGCGGGCTTCGGTGTTACAATGAAGAACGCTGCACTGCACAAACAGGTCGAGGACGCGTTGGCCGAGGTCAAGGATCCCGAAACGGGCCTCAGCATTATGCGTATGGAGATCGTACACAACCTTGAAGTGGGAGAGACGGGAGAAGTATCGCTGGTGTTTCGTCCGGCATCGCCCGTGTGTCCCATGGCGTATCCACTCGCCGACTCCATTAAGAAGAAAGTCGAAGCCCTTGAAAGGGTCACATCGGTAAGCATCAAAGTGGAGAACTTCCAGAAGGCAGGCCATCTGGAAGCCGTTTTGAACCGTTGACAAAGCTAAAGAAAAGAGAGATAGATAAATGCCCATACATGAATATCGATGTTCTCAGTGCGGCCAAGTTAATGAGCTCATCGTAGGCATCGGTCGAAATTCCGATGAGCTGGTATGCCGTTCATGCGGCGGATCCAAACTGGAAGAACTCATGTCCGCGTCGGCCATTTCCGTGAACAACGGATCGCCGGAACCGGCAGGATCTACCTGTTGCGGTTCCAATCCGTCCAGCAAGGGTTGTGTACCCGGAAGCTGCTGCGGAGCGGCTTAGCACCCGGACGACGCAGACCGCAAAGAGTGCACCGGCAGTCGGATGGGTATAGGGGTTGGGCGCGTTGGAAACCGCTCTTTTTGTGTGCGGTTGAGATAAGCCGACCTTAAACACTGTACGTAAGGTTTGTTCACTATGAAACAAGGAAGCGACGTTTTTGACGATATTGAGGGATTGACCCTCATGGAGGCCAGGAAGTTCTACTCGGAGAAAGTGATAGAACTGTTCACCAACCCCCGTAACCTCGGGGTAGTCGAGGATGCCGACGCCGCGACGTTCATGAGCGGAATCTGCGGTGATACGGTGGGGATGTTCGTCGGTATGCACGACGGTAAAATCAACCGGATCGGTTTTGTCACCAATGGATGCGGACCCACCATCGCGTGTTCCAGCGCGGCAACATGCATGGTGGAGGGAAGGCCCGTGGAAGAGGCAATGAAGATCACCAGCAAGGAGCTCATCGAGTATCTCGGCGGTCTTCCCATCGAACATACCCATTGCGCGGACCTCGCGGTGAACACCCTGCGGGGCGCACTGGAGAAGCTGAATTCGGGGCCGCATACGTAGGAAGGCAGTCACCCGTTTCGTGGGATGGGCGTCCCATCATCTTGGTGGGATGGGCGTCCCTGCCCGTCATCTTCGTGGGATGGGCGTCCCTGCCCGTCGTTTTCCAAGGCGGGTACGCCGTGCCCCATAGGCGCTATCTTTTCGGTCCTTGGTCAGGAGGACACCTATCCTGAAGGACATTTCCTCTTGTTCCCCCTTTGAAAAAGGGGGGAATCTGAGGACTCCGACAATTCCAGATTAAGTTAGCGCTTATGGGCCGTGCCCTCGCAATGACATGGTTCAGCGTGGTGCCGTGACCGAAATCGCGTGCAACCACGAGATGTCATTGCGAGGAGCGCAGTCCCGCGCAGAACGCGGGAAAGCAATCTCAGCGCTGAAAACCCGTGACCGTATTTGTGCCATAGAACACTTAGCCTGCTCCATACGGGCGAAATCCCTGGAAGGGTGTATCAGTGC
>JAZDHD010000091.1:0-6454 GCA_043806215.1 Pseudomonadota bacterium
CTATAGTTTTGCCCTTTCGTAGAAAGGTGGTTCTCGCGTAGAGCGCGCGGTCCTGATTTTCGTGGAGTTGTCGCGAACACTGGGCTCGCGCGAAATTCCCGGCGTAAAATGGGAACGTCTTGCCTCAGCGAGCATGTCGGAGAAGGTGACATTCTTCTTTCTCCAGTACCAGGGGGCTCTTTGGAAAAGCGGGACCCTTCCGGATCGGAATTGGTCCACAAACCACAGGACCAACAGAGAGTAGGCCCAGTAGGCCATCAGGGAGGCCCGGGTGACGGATTGTTCCTTCCGGCAATGAGGGTCGGCGCTACCCAGAAGACTCTTTGTTTCCCGGTTGGTGATTTCCGTGCTCCATCGGTGTGAGTATCGTTCAACAACCTGGTGGTCGGAAGCTTCCCGATCCGTGTCGAAGAATGCAGTATCAGGGTATTTGCCGCAGGGGTCACGGACCAGGACCACAGTCAGGGGCTCGTTGCCGGCCGCACCGTACCAGATGGCGTCGAATTGGAATACTTCCACAATGGTCTCTTTCCCATACAGGCGGGTCCAGATCCATTCCCATTGGATGTCGGGATGCTTGAAGAGGGTGGACAGAGAAGCCATCCGTGCACCTTTCTGCCTTGGGCGTCCCCTGGTCTTGGATTGCTCCGGCGCCGGCAGGTCATACAACGCAGCGTTCCGGGGCAACTTGCCCGTCGTATGCACACCCTTGGGGCGGCTCCTGATCAGGTTCTTGTTTGAGTACCCTCCGTCGACGATGACTCGAAGCTTCATGGAAGGGGCGAGCCACGAACATGTCAGCCCAACCAACTCCGCTCCCAATTCCGATTTTGACTTGTAGGGAGCGCCGGCAGGTTTAATTTTGGCCTTCTTAGGCCACCACATGCGGGCAGCATACGGGAGACAGAAGACCCTGTCCGCGATGCCCGGCAAACGGACGGCGACGCCGATGATGACGAAACAAACCCCATATCCGATGGGCTTGCCGCCCTTGGGAGCGTCTCCGTCATGTTGAAATCCAGCTCCGCAGACCTTCCTGCCGACCCGAGGATTCAGGGTATCGTCCACAACAATCTCCAGCTCGCAAGCATGTGGCAGGAGCGAGTCCACGATCATCCTGAAGATCTCAAAAGCCACTTTGTCCACGTCCCATCTGGCCTTGAGCAGGAACTTGTATGCGTTTGCGAAGTGTTCCGACTCGTGCAAACCCATCGTGAGAATCACCTGGCTGATGGTGTGAGTCCCCACTGTGAGCACCCATCCAGTTATCAGCACGGCGAAATGCCGGAGACTCGGCCCGGTAAAACAGTCCTTGAAACAGATCTTGTCAATCTCGAACGGATGTGGCAGATTCCGCTTGGCCATCGGCGTTCCTCCCCGAGTTTGTTGCCAAACGGTTTATGGCAGGAACGCCGATAATTTTCAAATGATTCCTCTCAATTATGCTGAGATTCAACCCGAAAAGGCAAAACTATAGGCACTATCCAAACTCGTATTGGCAAACGCGGCAAAGTCCACCATGGTTTGCATGGCCGGCTTCATCATCTCGTCAGTGATTTGTGGGAACGTAGCCAAAATACGCGACGCCCCGGCAATCTGCTCGTCGCCATAGACCGAGGCTTTTTGAAGCTCGCTTGCAAAATTGTGGATTGTGCTCGTCGGAATGCTGCGCCCCATGGACCGCCAGACTGCATCAATCTGTTGGATAGCAAGCTCCTGGCCGGACCACGCTGTTCGTGCTTCCGCAAGGACCTGAGTCACAGCATAGAGAGCCCCCGTAAGTGCCGTTGCCCCCGCCACTGCCGCGGCCATGGCAACATTTGTCGAGGAAAGACCGTTGGCGAACAGCCCCAAAGGCCCGGGCAACTGCCCTAATGCCCCCTGCACGGCTTCCGACATGACAGAGCCCGTGGCCCCTATCGTCTTGAATGCCCCGTCAATAGCGTTCCCTGTGTTCTTCAAGTGCTCCCCGGCTACACTAACCTGCCGTTGAAGCTGTGTGACTTCACTTTGGACCTGCTTGATCGCGGCATCTCCGCGCCGCACCGCCTCAATTATAACCTGTACTCTGTGGTTCGTTGCAGCCATGTCAGTTTCTCCGTCAAAATGGGTATCAATTAGGCGAAACGTCTACAATGTTTACCGGTTCGCACCCTGATTATACACGCTAAGGACGAATTCACACAGTAAAAAAGGTGTTTTGGTGCGTGTCGGCCTGCCGGTCCCCGCGAGCGCGGCCCCCAGGGCGTTTAGGTGAAACGTCGTTGCGATGGACGAAGAACTGTGTCATGATGCACCTATGAAGAAGCGTGAAAAAAGCTCAAGTAGAATATCGGTTCTGGACGTAGAAGAAATCGAAATCGCGTCTAAATCGTGTTTCCATTTGTTACCTTTTTTTTCGATTCTCTCGTTCCGAAGGAAAATCACTCGTCAGGACCGGTTGAAATCACAAGGGAAAATGACCAGGGCGTTCTGTTTTTGTTCGTCTTTTTGGCCTGTCAAGCCGGAGGTCGCGAGTTCAAGTCTCGTCGTCCCCGCCACATAACAGCCTGTAATTATAGGGAAGCTGGGATCATCCAGCTTCCCTGTTTTTGTTTGAGGTGGGACTCAGAGCCGTCGAAGGGCCCCCACGGAAAATGAAGCGTATTGCCGGTTTTGTGCTTGACTGCGGCCTTACGTTGAGTATGGTGTTTTTCGGATTTCCGAATTCGGGTCTACGTAAGCCCTCAGGTATGTGGGCGTTGTGGAATTTCCTTGGCAGGTGGTCATTTTCCCCTCGCGATTTGTCGAGAGATGGGCTAAGGGAGTGAGTCATACCGGATGTAGGGTGTGACCTATGGGGATCAATAGCTGTCCTTTATGCTTGGACAAACAGCGTCGGATCGATGAGCTGGAGGACGAGGTCAAGAGCCTCAAGCAGAAGCTCGGCAAGCGAGAGCGCAAGGATAAGGACGGCTATTTCGGGTCGTCTACCCCGTCTTCAAAGAAGCCGGTGAAGCCCAATGCGGAGAAGAAGGAGAAGAAACGCGTCGGGGCTCGGCCTGGTCATAAGGGTAATGGGCGCAAGTCTCACACCGACAAACGGGACCGGATAGTGAACGTGGCGGCGGAGACCGAGATCTGCCCCGATTGCTTGCGAACGCTTCAAAACAAAGGGACTCAAGAGCGCAGTGTGCTTGACACCGCAGCGGCCAAGCCCGAGAAGATCCTTTTTCGCCTTCCCAAGAAGTACTGTCCCCATTGTCGCAAGAGCTTCACTCCGCAAGCTCCGGGTGTGCTTCCCAAGAGCCTGTATGGCAATCAACTCATTGCGAACGCCGGGACTTCCAAGAACCTGAACATCCAGATTGCTGGAGTAGTCGTCCCAGAGGCCGGTCGGCTTAACGGCCCTGCGAGCGTCCCCACTATGCCGCAGCGAATGCTCAGCCTCTACACAACCACAGGAGTTTCGCAGGACGCCCAGCGATTCTCAGACCGCGAATTACTGAGGGCTTACCGCGCAATCGCGTTGATCATTTCGCAATTGGGCAAAGATCGGTTATGCTGTCACAAGGGGTGTCGCGTTACTCTCAGAGATGTACGCTGAAATCGCCTCGTTGAAAGCCCGTCGGCAAGAGACCATACTGCTCAAAGACCGGATGGATGCAGGAACTGTTTAATGGGAGGATAAGACTAAGCTGATAGACGCGAAGGAGAAAGAAACGTGACCGAACACGAGGAAAACATTGACTTTTTGGAAGAGCACATCCCTGAACTCGCTGAAGCAGCGGTGACGCAAGCGTACTGGCAGACCCTGGCCTCAGGCAACAGCGTGCTGGAGAGCGAGCATGGCGTGATTTACGAGGTATTTCCGGATGGCACACGCAAGGTGGTGAAGACAGGCGAGCCTCCTGTCCCGGTTGAGAAGGGCCAAAAGCGACTCATACCATGAGCAAGGTACCTCGCCTACGCATGTTCGCCGGTCCAAATGGTTCGGGTAAGAGCACGATCAAATCGGTGATTCGCCCGGAACTGCTGGGCGTGTATATCAACCCCGATGACATTGAGGACGAGCTTCGCGTGCAAGGCTTTCTCGATCTGGAGGCTTTTGGGGTCTCCACTACTGCAGAGGAAGTGTTCTCATTCTTGCGCCGCTCTGAATTACTGAAAAAGGCCGATTTGCCGGCTGTAGCTGAATCCCTCCGCCTCGAAGGAGGGAAACTGAGCTTTCATCAGGTGGAGGTGAATTCTTACTTGGCCTCCGCAACTGCGGACTTCATTCGTCACGAATTGCTCGAAAGTGCCACATCTTTCACTTTCGAGACAGTCATGTCGTCCCAAGACAAGGTATCATTTCTCAAGAAAGCACAGGCGCGGGGTTTTCGGACGTATTTATATTATGTGGCCACAGAAGATCCCATCATCAATATTTCCCGCGTGCGAAACCGGGTGAGGCTCGGTGGTCATCCTGTGCCCGAGGACAAAATAGTCTCCCGCTATGGTCGATCCCTCAGTTTGCTTGCTGATGCCATTCGTCACACAAACCGGGCTTATATCTTCGACAACTCAAGGCGTCAGCACATCTGGCTGGCTCAGGTCACGGATGGGAGAGTCCTGGAGATGAAATCCGACAGCATGCCGGTCTGGTTCAAAAGAGCCGTGTGGGACAAACTGATGCCAACCGAGACGCAGTAAAGACGAGCACAGACCATTGTATTACCTGGCCGTCGAACGGAACAAAATCTTTGTTCGGATTTTGTTCGTGGTCCCGGAGAACGGAAGGGGATCAGTCGGGATCGTGAGGGACCGAAACGGACTGACGAGGATTGAAATGACTGAAGTATCGAGGCATGTGGTTGATATGATTGACGGGGTTGACGGCCTGTCACAGCGGAGGTCGCGAGTTCAAGTCTCGTCGTCCCCGCCACTAAATGCTTGAGATTCCAAGGTTAGTCATTAACAGCTTCTCCTTGGATCGAATGCAATACAGACCTTGTTACCTTTTTGTTACCTTTTTTCCCGGAAGACGCAACTTCCGGGATTTGTTTTTGGGGACGCGCGATCCAAATTTCCGTCTCGCCTTCATCGAATCTCATGCCGTCAATCGCTTTCACAAAGTCTTGGTCAGATATCCGGCCATACCGCCCCGCGATCCCTCTGGAGTGCCCAAGAATCGCTTCCCTTGTCTCATAGTCCATTCCGCTCCGCATGGCGTTACCTTTCCATACGTGCCGGATGTCGTGGATTGTTGGCGATGGGGCAAGCTCCGCGGCTCTTGTCGCCGCAACCCAGGGCTTTCTCAATGAATCCGGAGACGGAGGAAAGCCTCGGTCAGTAAGAAACACAGGATTAGAAATCAACCGGACCTTATTTTCCCGGCTGCTCGCGGCCAACTCTTCCAGGATCACAGCGAGTTTCTTGTGAATAGGAATCCTCTTCGGCTTACGCTCTTTGACCTGGTGCCCATGCAACCGGATTATCCTCGTTCCCAGGTTGACGTTCTCCCAGGTCATGCCCAACGCTTCGCCGCGCCTCATGCCCGTGAAATAGAGCGTTTGGACTATGGGGCGTACCCAGTTCGGGAGATAAGAGACGATGCGGTTGAAATCATCCTGACTGACGTACACTTCACGCCTTCCATCACGCTCGTCAGCCCCTTTGGTCATCTTCACAGGGTTCTTGTCTATGTACCCCAACTCGATAAGAACCTGAAACATCCGCGAAAGTGCGGCGCGTTCCTTGTTGACACTGCTTGCCGCCGCGGTTCGTAATCTCGTAACCTGATATCGCCGGATCTCGGGGATAGTGATTTGCTCCACCGGAAAATCCCTCCCCCAGTGCTTCACGATATGAACAAACGCGTGTTCATGTCTCTCTCGATTCGAGCTTTCCGCTACACCGGGATAGGTTAAACAGTACCGAATAGCCTTCCACAGTGTGAGCCCCTCGGGTTCTTTCGGCTCCGGCTCCGGGTTCAGCCCCGGCGGTATCTCCCATGACTGGTTGCGGAACATCCTTTCACAGACTTCCTGTGATACGGGGTCAAGGAGTCCGTAATTGCCAGTCCGGCACGCGGTTGTCATTGCCGCTTCGATCCGCTTGCCTTCCAGCTTCCCGATCCCGTCCGGAAGCCGCACACCGATCTTTCGATCTTTGAACGGCCTGAAATAGATGTAGAGGTTGTTACCTCTCCTTATTACCGCCATGAACGCAACTCCTTTCGGATTTGCGCCCCGGTCATTTCTTCCCCTTGTGATTCCGATCCTTGCGGTTCACCTCCCTTCCAGGAGGAGCGTACGGGATTAGGGGCCGGTATGTCAATCTTCTTCGGCTCGCTCAGTGTGACACTCGCGATGTAGGATTGCAGCAACTCAGGCGTGAAAAATCTCCGTTTCGGCGAATACTGAATACAAGAGAGCCTCTTCTTCCGGACCAGTTCGTGGACGTACCGCGGAGTCACTCTGAGGTATTCCGC
>JAZDHD010000092.1:0-5470 GCA_043806215.1 Pseudomonadota bacterium
GTCGAGAGAAGGGTGTTGAGCATGGTCATGGAGGTAGGAAGAGAAGCGGGAGGCGAAGTGGGTTTTGGAGGGGCTGAGACGAGCCAAGGGGATAGCTCGTTCAGAAACATGCGCGAATCGGGGGGAGACATATACGTTTTCGTATGACGTGGCACACGACCCAATTTCGCGGTCACACGTCTGCAAAATTACCCGGCATCTCGTCCGTCGAGGATGCCCACCCGGATCTCGTCAAAGTAGACCGTGGATTTCGGGAGAAGTATCCCATTGACTCTGTTCAAAACGTGTGTTAGAGAAGTGGGCGAATCGGGAGTTCTTCAGCGACATCATAGTCATCCTTATATCTCCTGGCTCAAAGAAATGGATGCTGATTGAGGATGGAGTACCATTCTTGACCAGTAAGTGGTTCCCAAATCGCTGGAACCGCAAGACTCGAGCATGATTCCGGATGGTCATCATTGGGAAACGAACAAACGATCAATCCACCGAGGACGATGCTATGAGCCCTGAAGCATTTGAAGAGATGCGAGACGGATCAATTGTACGGCTAACCGACTATACTCCGTGCGGGACAGACTGGCAGCCCGCTTTTGAACAAGCCCACGCACAGATTTCTCAGGCAGGAGGAGGGGTCATCCTTATTCCTCCTGGCGATTATAGCCTTAGCGCACCATGTCGGCTCGGCAGCAACATATCGGTTATTGGTCTCGGCCATTCCACATTGCGGCCTACAGAGCCTGGCCAGAGTTATCCATTGATGGTCATTGAGGACGATCATTGTCTTGTCGACAATCTGAGATTCGATGGCGGCCCCAGAGAGGACCCCGACTGGACCCCAGGAGATGTTAATGAATTCGCCGCCATCAGAATCGTGGGGAATTCTACCTACGTGAGGCGTTGTCTAATTACCCGGTTTTCCTTCGGCATCCGACTCTTACCTCGTGACAGGACTTCCCGAGTGCTCAGACCCAGAATACTGGACTGTCGAGTATCTCGGATCTGCCACACCGGGATACATACTCATGGTATTCAGGATGGGGTAATTGGGGGCTGCATCATAGAAAGTGTCACAAAATATGATGGCATAAAGATTGCGACGTGGAGTGATGAAGACCCAGGTGGTGTTGCATATCACGTGACGCTCCAAAATAATACAGTGAGACATGCTGGTCGAGATGGCTTTGATTGCGCTTGTGAAGCTTACGGCCTCATTGTCACCGGTAACCGATTTGTCGAGAACCGCCTCCACGGGATTGATATAAAAGGAAAATTTGGCACATCAAAGCATCATTTGATATCCACGAACTATTGTGAACACAATGGAGAGAATGGTCTTTCTTTACGCGATGTAACGGACACAACCATTTCAACTAATCATATCCGCTCCTCAGGAAGACACGGAATAGAACTTGCTCGATGTCTCAATGTATTAAATGTAGGAAACCATATCTATGACTGTGCCCAAGATCAAATCCATACCAGCAGCGAAACCACGAGCAATCTTTTTTAGTCCACCGATAAGATCCTGGCCTGACTCGCTGCGCTTTGGAGTTCCGGGTACACCATACTTAATTCTTGACAGACGAGTATGCCCCATGAGAAGCGCTTATGGGGCAAGGAGCACGAGTGGCGGCTCCGGGAATGCCTCGTCACGATAGCCGGCGAGAGAGCCGGCCGCTTATCCATGGAGCAGCGCGGCGGCGCATGTGGAAGGTCGGGAGGACACACTGGTCAAAGCCTCGTTGCTCCCCGGGATGGTAAGCGATTGGCAAGAATTCCTAAACAGTGGGATTGGAGCAGACGACGCCGAGATCTCACGTCTCCACGAGCGAACCGGTAGACCCCTTGGGAGTGCTGATTTCGTAAAACGGCAGGAAAGCGGCCTTGCCGGAGTATTGCATAGACGGAGACCCGGACCCGGAGGAACCTCCAAAGGGAATTGAGTATGGTGTACCCTGAATTATACCCTGAATTAAAAAACAGAAATTGGTCTGTCGGTTATAAGCAACGATTTCGGTTAGTTAGGAAGACACGCACTTAGTTGATTTTGTTGGGGAATTGGTACGGAGTTTTGGGGTTGTGAGGCGTCGCGGGGACAGACTCAATTGTCAAGACTAGCTGTTACCCTTCTTCGTCCCAACCAGATATGCGAACATTGAACACAGCACCATTCTTTATTGTGACCTCGAAGTTTACTCTGGTATCGACCTTGACTGAATCTGAACCTGAATCTCTGCCGACTACTTTCTCTCCGGCTGGAAAGGACATGTTTTCTATTCTACCGTCAACGCCTTGCCATTCTTCCCTCCATTGCGTTTCAATAATATCATCTTCATAATCGTAATCAAAAGTAATGCCGAAATGAGATACAACCAGGACGATGATTGATCCATCTTCCATGTTGTAAGAATACAGATTGTCAATTCTGCTGAGTTCGGCATGCACAGCTTCCCAGCGAATTATCTGATGAGTACCAGTATCCGTGTAACTCAGTGGGTCATAAACACCTCCGTATACGTTCACATTTTGAAGGAGAGACTCCACTACTGCTCCGAAATCAATCTTCGAGCGTATCCAACCATCAGTTATCCAGTCAATTTTGTCTGAGGTCGTCTTATTAAAGTCACTTACCGACCTGAAGTATAGGACTTGGACTCCACGTTCTTTTGCTTCGTCTCTTAGCTCATGATGCATCTCTGCCTTCTTGTCCTCACTGGATTCACCACGAGTTTTTGCACCGTCCGAACCGAAAGCCTTATCAGCGGAGATGAATACAACTCTCTTGTCTTCCGTGGTCGAAGCAAAATCCAGAACCATAAGCCATAGTAGAGCGTCTCTGAATTCCTCTCCCTTGAGGGTGATAGGCTTCTTCCTCCACACTGACCTGTGAACGATCTCTTTCAGATAGTCTTCTCTGTAATCCACAACTTCGTACAAGAACAACCGGAGTTCTCGTTTCAAGAACTTCATATACCCCTCCACATTCTCGGCTACATCAATACTGAAAAGCTCATGCTTATCTTTCAAAAAAGCCTGGAGGTTGCCTCTTGCCTGTTCGTAATTCTTCCAACGATCTTTCAGTTGACGAGTATAACTAGCTTCTAATTCCTCCCAAACGATCCGAGGCATCACAACGCGACTGTGGGTCTTGCGGACATGCTCGAAAAAGATTGTCGCCCATGTTGATGTGAAGAAAGGGTCACTGAGGTAGACATTCGTATCAAGAATAAAGTCCATTTGGTTACCACCTATGTATCTGCATTGGCTGAAAGAGTACCAACCTGGCTATTAGTCAGAATCCTGAAAACTCAAGACGGATTTGATATGGTCGTTAAACTTGTCAATGACGTCTTTCTTGAGCGATTTTGGCAAGTGTTCCAAATAGGCTCGACCCAGTACGGTGACATGCCTCTTACCATTATCCTCAACGCACAGTCCTAGTCTGATCAGCACGTCAAAAGCAGATCGTCTCTGATAGCAGAATGTCGCGCTCTTAGACCAAAAATCAAAATAAAGATCGTCGTCGGATACATCATTCCCCAAGAACTGCAACGTGGCGATATGACCTTCTCCTAGACTTGAGTCCAAGTAATTGAAGAACCAGTACATACTCCCTTCTAGTGCCCTGCTTCTAAATTCATCAGGGATTCTAGTACCGTTTGGCTGGTCCTCAGATAGCATATATTCCGTCAATGCAGACACCCTCTCTTCGAGATCTTTCCCAGCGTCAGCAGCTAGGTCTATCTCACCGAAAAGGCTGTGCTTGTAATGCGTGACACGACCGACGAGTATACGGATCTCCGGTTCGAACATTCTCAAAAGATAAAGGACCAATGCCCCTATGACTACAGGTGCCGAAAAGACTACTCCAAGGAGTTTGACGAAGGACTCGTACTTGATCGAGAGCACCGTCACTATTATGGCAACAATCACTCCGCCAACCACTAGAGCCGGATTATTCTGGATGAATTCCACAAGTCTATCGTCTAGCAATGAGGTCAACAAATTCTCCGGCTTGTGTTCGGTCTGGTCTATCTCTTCGGACATCGTACCCTCCTACAAGGCTCCGTCTATCTTCCTCTTGAGACCGTCCGGCATCCCGTCAAAGAACTCCTGTCTCTTTCTCGGTTGAGTGATCAAGACGTCGGCGATATGGTTGACCAATCCAAAGAGCGTGACAACTACGTCGAGGTTATCGTTGAGATCGAGGACCCCTGGATGTACAGCCTCGTTACCGATAACCCGCACCCCGTGTAGCGCTTGCTGAATATCCATATTCAAGTCATTTGCAGTTATGAGGTACTCGATCTTCCCAAAGAGTTCTTTCTTCTCCGGCGCTCCAAGTTGAAGACAAAGGTTGTCGAGACAAAGCCTGAGAAGAGCAGCGGCTCCCCTTGGAGATTTCTTCGCAATGGAACGTGCTTCAAGATAGTCCCGTTTGATTTCCTTATTGAGATCCTTGTTGGGTGGCGGTATCTCGGAATACTCGGGAGCAACCATCTTGCCTTCCAGCCAGATAGCTCGCTTGCCGCAGAAAGTGCAGAAGCTTATTTTTGCTGCGTCCAAGGTCGGAAGCCTGCCAAACTGTTCTACTCGGAGGTTAAACCAGTTGTGAACCGTAAGCGCATGACAGTGCGGACAGGTGAATTTCTCCTTCTTCCACCCTGGAGGTTCGTACGGAATGTCCACGGTCATGTCCTCCCCAATTATAGACCGATTTTTTCGGGAATCTACCACAAGTGTCTTGGGGAAGCAACTGAGAAAGTAAGATATTTCGGAGATTCCACGACCTCAACGAATGCCCAACAAAACCAGGCCCTTCGTCCATCCCTTAGCAGTCGAGAAGCGAGGGTATAAGAAAGGAAAAGGGGTCAACTCCGATCTTGACTCATTGAAGGCGTTGCTCGTTCGCCTCCACTTTCCTCCGAAAGCTCCTTTCGCCGGCGATCCATTGATTCATGCGCGAGTTCCGGGTACACCATACTCAACTCGTGCCACATGAGTATGCCCCCTGAGATGCGCTTATGAGTCAAGGAGCACGAGTGGCGGCTCCGGGAATGCGTCGTCACGATAGCCGGCGAGAGAGCCGGCCGCTTGTCCATGGAGCGGCGCGGCGGCGCGTGTGGAAGGTCGGGAGGACAGGCTGGTCACACGGCCGCGCCGTTCCCGGAGATGGTGAGCGATTGGCAAGAATTCCTAAACAGTGGGATTGGAGCAGACGACGCCGAGATCTCACGTCTCCACGAGCGAACCGGTAGACCCCTTGGGAGTGCTGATTTCATAACCCGGCAGGAAAGCGGCCTTGCCGGAGTATTGCATAGACGGAGACCCGGACCCGGAGGAACTTCCCATAGGGAATTGAGTATGGTGTACCCGGAATTATGCGGAATTCTGAAAGAAGATCTCTCGATTGCCGGATTAACGATCCATGCCTGATCGCTACGTAACCGCCAGTAGTTCTTGTAGATTT
>JAZDHD010000093.1:0-13079 GCA_043806215.1 Pseudomonadota bacterium
CATCCCGCGTCCCGCGGGATAGGGGCGCACCTGCGTGTGCGCCCAAATGCGGGCGGACACATAGGTCCGCCCCTACCGTAGCCCGGGCCTCCGTGCCCGGAACGCTCTGGTTCCAGTTCTCAGACTCGGTAACAGGAGCAGCCCCCGCCCTTGAAGATGACGGGCGTTCCGCGGGACCCCACGATACAGGTCTAAGGCTTCATGACAGTCCTCGTAGCCCGGGCCTCCGTGCCCGGATCTTGTTCTTGCCGGCACCCGAGCCGGCAGCGAGACGAAAATGTGCGACCGCAATTAGGAAACGGAGCACCAAGGAAGTGATATGGACGGTCAGAAAATTCCCGATGAGACACGGTACCGTATTTCCATAGGCGACCTCGAGATGGAATTACTCACACCCGGACAAAGGGAAGAGTCCGGCGACAGAATATCGTTCTGGTGGGGCCTCACCTCGGCTGCCGTTACACTGTCAAGGCATCTGACCGGTCTTGGGGATTTACACGGCGAGCGCGTAGTCGAATTGGGGTGTGGACTCGGACTGGCGGGAATCACCGCAGGACTCCTCGGTTCCCGCGTCACGTTCACGGATTACTTGCCGGAAGCGCTTGAATTTGCGCGTGGGAACTGCCTGCTGAATCACGTGGACATGGACCGTACGGAATTCGTCCGGCTTGACTGGGAAGATCCCCCTGCCGGCACGGGCTTCACCATGGTTATCGGTTCCGAAATCGCGTACGATTACTTCACCCACGGCGCTCTCATCAAGCTCATGGAGACGGCGACGAAGCCCGGCGGACGCATTATTCTCGCCGAACGAAAACGCCTGGCCGTCTCCCGGTTCATCGGACGGATGAGAAACCGGGGCTTCGCCTCGTCCGAGACGCGATATCGTCTGGTCTCGGAGCTGGGGCTGCCGGATCAGGAAATCACCATCTTCACGCTCGACCGCTCCGTTTCATGATCTGAGAAGCCCCGGTCGAGAAAACCTCCATGACCGGGGCGATCACAACTGACCATGAAAATTCCTCGGTGTTCCGAGCCGAAGACCGGGCAGAGCCTGGCGGATGGGCATTCCCAGGCAGGAGCCTGGGAACGAGAGGCATGGGATTCTCAGACAAACCTCCATGACCGGGGCGATCACAACCGAGCATGAAAATCCCATGCCGTAGGGGTCCCGCCCAGAACGCGGGATGGCCGCCCGGGTAGGCACGGGGGGCCTACCCCTACGGGAGCGTGGAATCCCCGAAATGGGACTTTCAGACAAAAGGCCGGCGGACGGGAATCAGGACTACTTGCGGCCGGCCCTGCGGGTTGCTAAGGATTCCTCCGCAAGGTGCTCATCCCGATTCAGGGCTTTCGGCTGGGGGTTGGATCCTCTGAGGGTTTCCTCAATCCTTTCACGGGCGCATTTTCTCAATACCATGAGGTTCTCCCCGAATCCCAGAGAAAGCAGGTAAGTGGTTACTCGGCTGGGGTTTCTCCTCAATATGCCGATCAGTTGGCGCCAGAATTGAAAACGGCAGGAAGAAACCACCCCCTGCCTCCAGAAAAGCTTCAATCCCGAAGAAAACCTGGCCTCCTTAACCGTATCCGAGCGTTGATACCGGGGCAAACAGTGCCTCGCCGGGTATGGGTTTCCTGCCTTCTGCGCGACGGCTTTTCTGGTCGGCCGCATTCTCAGGTAGTATTCGTAGGCCCGCTTCATGTAGCGTGAAGGCTCGTACAGGTAGTCCAGTGTTTCTAGGTATTCCTCGAGTATTTCCCGTTCCGGACGAGTGGGGACAAAATTTAGCCGTCCTCCGATAATCTCCCACTGGGTAACACCTTTCAGGAGACGGTTCTCGCTCTGCAAGCGATCCCAAAGTGCGGTCCGCGGCGGAGCCTGAAGAATGTTCACCATTACCTGCGGAAGATGCGTTTCATCGATAAAAGAACATATCCGGCGGCCTGCTCCCTTTTTCTCTCCGTCGAATCCGAGGATGAAGCTGCCGATGACCGACAGTCCGTTCTCGTTTATCGACCGAAGGGAATCGGCAAGGGGATTGGTAACATTGTGTCGTTTGCGTATCGAGATGAGCGCCTCTTCGTCCGGTGTCTCGATGCCCACAAAGATTTGACCGAAATTAGCCTCCGTCATGAGGTCAATCAGTTCAAGATCCTGCCCCAGACTCGCCGTCGCCTGTGTCCAGAATCCGAAAGGTTTGCTGCGATCCTCGTGCCAGGGAATAAGGCGGTGCAAGAACTCCCTGGCATGCCCCTTGTGCCCTATGAAATTGTCGTCACAGATGAAGACCGTTCCGCTCCATCCCATTTCGTACAGTCGATCGAGTTCCGCGATGATCTGGTCGGCATCTTTGAACCGCGGCTTGCGACCGTACAAACTGATCACGTCACAGAACTCGCATTCATGAGGACACCCACGCGAAGTCTGAATCGACATGCATGTATAGGCATTAAGATCGAGCAGGTCGTACCGGGGGATTGGTGAGCGGCTCAAGTTCTGTTTGGAGCGTTCTTCGAACACACCTTTTGGCGACCCATCGAGGAGGGCCTGCACGAGGCTGTCGAGACCGTCTTCAGCCTCCCCCTGGAAAATGAAATCGACACCCATTTGGACAAGTTCATCGGGCAGGGATGAAGCAAACGGGCCGCCCACGACGACCTGCTTTCCCCTATGCTTGGCCTCTCGGACCACGTCCGTCAGGCAGTCTCTTTGGGACACCATGGCGGAAATCATGACGACATCGGCCCATTGCCACAAGCCGTCATCGATGTCCTGGAAGCTCCTATCCACGAGCTTCAGTTCCCAATCTTGCGGAAGCAGTGCCGCTACCGTGATCAATCCGAGAGGAGCCACCAGTTGTTTCTTGCCCAGAAGTTTTAGGGCCTCATCAAATGACCAAAAGGACTGGGCGAAACGAGGTTGCACCAAGAGAGCTCTCATACTTCAACTCCAGCGTGCACGTGGTAACCGTAGAGAAATGCTCGGCCTAAAGGCGGGTGTAGTAGCATTGAGAGCAGGGCCCTGCCATGTTAAACGTAGTGCACGTCTCCGTGGACCGACACGCGATCCCCCAGCCGGTGCCCGAACGTCGGGAGACGTGCTTGTGCGCACGTATCGGCAACTTGGATCCGAAACCGCAGCCCTCGGTCATCAGCGGAAGATAATCTCTACCAACGAATTATAGCCACACTTCATCGGGCCGTCAACCACCCATTCAGTCCTCGGCCATGACTACACCATTCGCCCGAGAAGCCCTCGATGTGATAGGTTTATTTTGCGACAGACCCTAAGTAGATTCCACCCGCGTCGCGAGCTGTTCGCTCAACGCTCTCCCAATGGTTGCGGAATACTCGGAATAGTGCTCTAACCTTACGCAATATGTGAAAAAATTCTTCAATCTTACCGGCTTCTTCAACAGCAAGGTGAGCAGGCTTTTCCAGAAAACCCATCGGGATGAGTAGAGGAATCCCTGACGAAACATCATCGCGAGAACCGTCTTGACCTCAAAAGCATAGGGCATCTGGAAGGGCTTGGGTTTGCTCGGCGGCTTCATGATCATGATACATTCCAGAACCCGTTCCAGGTAGAATTTCCGTTCGTACAGCGTGCCGTACAGATTGATGAATTCATCGACTATCTGTTTCAGCGGTCTTGTCGGGGTGAAATTGATAAGCGAAGTCTGGTTTGAAAAGTGTTCGTAATCACCGGATATGAGGCGGTCCTCCCGTTCGAGGCGCTGCCACAGGTCGGTACCGGGCCCTGCCTGAAGAAGGGTGCCGAACATTTCCGGTATCCGGTTGCGCGACGCGAATTCGATGAGCCGCTGGTCGGCACCTTGTTTTTCATTATCAAAACCGATGATGCACCCGGCGATTATCTGGATACCGGCCTCGTTGATCTTTCGGCATACCTTGTCGAGATCGGCGGCCACGTTTTGTGTCTTGCCGGTAAGCTTCAGGCTTTCCTCGTCCGGTGTTTCGATACCGAGAAAGACCTGACTGAAATCCGCTCTCGACATAAGATCCAGGATCTTCTCCTGGGAAGCGAGATTAACGGACGCCTGCGTATAGAACTCCATGGGCCTTCCGTGAGACTCACTCCAAGCGATGAGTGCCGTCAACAGATGCTTGGCCCTCATAACGTTGCCGATGAAGTTGTCGTCAACAAAGAAGACGGACCGTCTCCAACCGAGTTCGTACAGTACGTTCAGTTCATTGAGGATCTGGCGTGCAGTCTTTGTCCTTACGCTCCGGCCGAGCATGTAGGTGATGTCACAGAACTCGCACTTGAACGGGCATCCGCGAGAGAATTGAATGGCCATGTCCACGTACGAGTCAACGTCCAGCAGATCGAAGCGCGGAGTCGGCGATTGTTCCATATCCGCCATTACATCCGAGCGGATGATCCTACCCGACACCCCCTGTTCCACACATTCGAGGACTTCCGATATGGTGGGTTCGGCCTCTCCCACTACCACGAGATCCGCGCCTGCCTGAAGTGCCTCTTCCGGGAAATGAAAAGCCCACGGGCCGCCCACGAGGACGGTTTTGCCTCGTCGCCTACCTTCTTTGACGGCTTCAAGGATGCCCTTGTGCTGCACGATCATTCCCGTGACGATCAGCAGGTCGGCAAATTCCCAATCGCTCTCGGTGATACGGTTGAAGACCAGATCGATGAGTCTGAAATTCCACGTCTGCGGCAGGAGTGCGGCAACGGTCAGCAGACCCAGCGGTGGAATAAGTGCTTTCTTGCCGGTGAGTTTGAGCACTTTGTTGAACGACCAAAAAGTCTGTGGATACGAAGGATTTATGAGGATTACGTTCATGAAGAATACCGTTTCAGTCCTATGTTCGTGTCTCCAAAGGCACGGCGGAGTATGTGGTTCGTATCAGTAACTACTGCATCGGTAAGCTAATTGCAAGCCGACGGCAGCCCAAGGATGGGCAAGCCGTTGAATCAACCGGGCCTTTGCTTTAGTCCCTTGTGCGGAAGAAATTTCGACAGCGGTCCGGTCAACGCGGGGATTACTCTTTCCAGGATAATGGACTTCGAGCGGCCCTCTTTTCCCCGGCGTTGCAGTATTCCTTCAACCGTGATGACCTCACTGGTAAGGATGGACCTGGCGTGGCCCTTTTGTGCCTCGGGAAATGCCGCCACATCAAGCAACCCCGTCTCGTCCTCCATGGTGATGAACATGACCCGCCGACCCGAACGGGTAGGCGGGGTGTGCACGATCACCAGCATGCCGGCCACCCGGACCCGGCTTTCCGAAGGGACGCGGCGCAAGTCTTGCGCCTTGATCACGCCGTGCGCGGCAAGACGAGGTCTCAAACCGGTGAGCGGGTGCGCATGGCAAAATACGCTCATTGAAGAGGCTTCATTGTAGGCCTTTACGAGCGTTCCGTCCGGCGTTTCCCGGTTGCGGCCGTCAGGCATTGGCTACCTCCCGTATCAAAGCCCACTCACTCCCATCGAGCCCTTCCAGGGCTCCTGCCGTTGACAGAACCTTCACGATGCGGCCGGGAAGGGAGATCCGGGACAAAAACTCTTCACGGCTGCGAAAAGGTCCTCGTTTCCTGCGTTCCGCCACGATCCGCCGCGCCATTGCCGGCCCCACTCCGTTGACCACTACCAGAGGAGCCCGGATGCCGGAACCATCCGCCTCGTATTCAGTACCGCCCACATTGATGTGAGGAGGATAGACGGGTATTCCTCGTCGCCTGGCTTCATTGAGCATCACCGACGGCGGATAGGACCCCACATGACCTGCATTGAGAAGGCCGAGATAGAACGCCTGGGGATGATGGGCCTTCAAATAGGCGCTCTGATAGGTGATGTGAGCAAAGGACGCTGCATGGGCCTTGCAAAAACCATAAGAAGCCAGAGTCGATGCCTGTTGAAAGACCCGCTCCGCAAGGGATCTACCGTGCCCCTTGGCAATCGCCCCCTGGATGAATTGCTGTTTGAGCAAGTCCATCTTTCGGGACTTCCTATCCTTGGTCATGGCCCGCCGAAAGGCATCCGCCTCGGCATAGGACAAGCCCGCAAAAACGTGCACGATACGCAGCACCTGCTCCTGGAACAGAAACACTCCGTACGTTTCGGCAAGAGCAGGGATGAGATCCTTGTGGGGAATCCGGGTCGGCTCTTCACCGTGCCGTCTCTTCAGGTAGACTTCCACCATGTTTCCGGTGACCGGCCCGGGCCGGAACAGGGAGATTTCGGATATCAAATCGCCGAAGTGTGTCGGTTGGAGGCGCCCCAGGAGATTCCGTTGACCGGGTGACTCAAGCTGAAAGATCCCGATGCTCTCCGTGCTGCGGAGAAGAGCGTAGGTCTTTCGGTCATCGAGAGGCATCCGGTCCAAATCCAAAACCGTACCCTTGCTCTTGAGAATTTCCAATGCCTTACGAATCGCGGTATGCATGCGGAGTCCCAACAGATCCAGCTTCAACAACCCCAACGCGTCCACATCGTCCTTGTCCAAATGTCCTACAGGCAGCCCTTTGGGGGAAGATCCCACAGGAGTCCATACCTTGATGTCGTCGGGCGCCACGATGACTCCCCCCAGGTGCACCGAGCTCTGGAACGGAAGATTCGTCAATTTTGCAGCCGTCTCGATGAGCCCGTGCTCATGCTGAAGGGGTGAGTCCTTTAGTTCGGGCAGGTTTTCCAGCGCCGCGTTCAGATCCCGGCCGCGTAAAGACCAGGGAAGACACGAGGCAAGCCGGTCTATCTCATCCAGGGGATACCCCAGGGAGCGGGCCGCCAGGCGCACGGCACTGCGCACCTTGAACGTGTGAATCGTGCACACCATGGCCGTGCGCCGCGGGAAGAGATTCATGGTGTGGTGAATAACTTCATCCCTGCGGTCCGAATCAAAATCGAGGTCAATGTCCGGCATGTCTCCGCGGCCTTCGTTAATGAAACGTTCGAAGAGCAGGTTATGGGCCAACGGGTCCACCCCTCCAAGGAGAAGGTGCACCACCAGACTGCCGGCCGCGGATCCCCGGACGCTGTGTCGGATGCCCTGTTTCAGCGCAAAATCCGCCACCATTTTGACCAGCAGAAAAAAGTCGGCCAACTTCAACTTGTCGATTGCAGCCATCTCGCAGTCGAATTGCCGCAAGTAAGCCGAGGGGACCGGCCGGTGAAGCCTGGACATCTCCTTCAAACACAAGGCCGAAAGCTTTCTCGATGCTTCCTCCGGTCTTTGCAGGGAAGGAGGATGGAGCTTCCCCACCGGGAGAGAGAACTCGCGGCAGAGTGATGCTATATGACCCGTATTCTCAATTGCTTGAGGGTACGGAATTCTTCGTCTCATCTCCTCCCCGGACGCGAGGAAAAACCGGTCGTTGGGCAACGGTTCCACTTTTTTGTGATGATGCCGCTGTTGGATGCCGGTCATGGTCCGGTGAATGAGAAAGTCTTCCGGCTTGAGAAAAGCAACCGAGTTGGATGCCGCCACGGGAAGATGAAGCTGAGAAGCCAACTGAAGAACCTGTTCCATGATTGCCGGATCTGCGGGAAGGCCGTGATTCCGGAGCACTACGAAGAGATGCCCGGGGGTGTGAAGAGTTTCCTTGAGTTCCTGCAACTTGAACCGCACTGCATCCATCCTGCCTTTTTCCAGGGAAGAGCGGATGCCGGAGCCTCTGCCGCCTGCCAGGCACACAAGACCTTTGGACCGGCGACTCAGATCCTGTTTCGATATGGGGTGTTGCGGAGAGGTCCCTCCTTCAAGGGTAACCGATAAGAGTCTGCAGAGATTCCCGTACCCGCTGAAATCCGTCGCGAGCAAGGTTACCAAAGAGCCGTCCCAGAGAGAAACCCTTGCACCGAGAATCGGTTGAATGCCGGCCGTTAGCGCCGCCTTGTAGAATCTCACCGCGCCATACAGACCGTCATCGGTGAGGGCAACGGCCTGCTGGCCCAGAGCGGCAACCTCCCGCACCAGGTCCTCGGGGTTGAATGTTCCCCAGAGAAAGGAATAGGCGCTTTGCACCTCAAGATGTACAAACGTATCCATGCTTCTCTTTCGTGAGATATCCGCATCGGCTTTTATGTGTCCGAAGATGACCCGGCGGGACGCGGGGTCTTGGTAGGGGCGACCGGCGGTCGCCCGTGGGCGAATGCCATTCGCCCCTACAATCCGCCGTCTCGCGCGAATGTCCGGCCCGGCAGATCTGGTGGATCCCGCGGAACGCCGGATTGACGGGCAAGACGCCCGTCCCACGGGACCCTGCAATATTTTGGGAGCGCCGGCCTCCGTGCCGATACTCTTCACGGGTAGGCACAGGGAAACTGTCTCAAAACTCCGGCACGGAGACAAATCGTAGCACGATGCGGATTCATTTTCGTCACGCAATGCACGACGGGTTGCCTGCTGGTCGCGGACGTTTGCTGCAGACCTCTGTAGGGGCGGGTTTTACACCCGCCCGCAATCGAGCACCCAGAATCGGGCGGGTATGAAACCCGCCCCTACACCGCCACGTGCCACTACTTGGGCGCATATTTGAGTTTTGAGACAATTTCTCAAGGGCTTCCCATGAAAGCCGCCGTCGTCTCGCAGCTTCTCTCGCCGGGAAAGAGCGCATTCATGGTCCGTTGAATGCCGCAATTCCGGGGACATGACCCGATTTGCCGGAGCGCAGCGGATGGGCACAAATCGGGATCGTGTCCCCGGAATGCCCGGAGGCCCGTGAACCATGAATGTTCTCCATCATTCTGCGTCGGCGGCCTCTTTCTCCTTCTCGAGGAACGCGTCCGGGTTCTTCTGCGCACCCCTATTGTCGCCCTGAGGAGCCAGGTGGAGTTCCTGCAGCTTTTCTTTGACCTTCATAAAGCCTTTCAGGTTCAGGATGTCTCCCATGAGGGGATCGACTTGAGGATGGACCGTGAAGGCCTTCAATTTGGACGGGTACTTCCATAGGGAGAGGACGGTGCCTTTCACCGGCTCCGCGAAGGCGGAGCAGACGGGAAGCTTTCTGACTGCGTACGAATGGGTCTCTTTCGGATCTTGATACAGATTGTAGAGCTTGACATAGCTCGAGTACCCATTGACACCGCTGAAACCTCCGGGGCCGTGCACATCCGCGGGATTGGACGGGAAGTACTCCCCCATCAACAAACTCTTGTACTGACCGATGCGGATTGCGGAAAGACTATTCTGTAACCAGTAAAATACGTACTTTCGGTTCGACAACCCTTCATCGGAAAGAAGAAAGGATGTTTGATCGACACCGTCAATGAAACGGTCCTTGGGAATGAGGTCCGGCCGGCCGGCCATCGTCAGGAGTGTCGGCAGGAAATCTGCGAAATCAAAGAGCCCGTCGGACTTGTCCCTCTCGATCATTCCTTTCCAATAGACCAGGAACGGCACCCTCTGTCCGCCTTCCCAGGTCGATCCCTTTCCCAGTCGGAACGGTGTCCGTGCCGAGTCCGGCCAACTCTCAAGTTCAGGCCCGTTGTCCGAAGTCAGGATGATAAGCGTGTTCTCCAGTTGTCCGGTTTCTTCTAACGTCTTGAGCAGGCTGCCGAAGATGTGATCCATCTCCGCGATGCAGTCGGTATACGGGTGACGCGCAGGAGACCGGCCGACAAAGTCGTCGGACGGATAGTTGTCAAAGTGGCAGCCACGGGCGCCGTGATAGAGGAACCAAGGCTTCTCGCTCTTGGCCGTATTCCTGATGAACTCCTGACTGTACTCCAGCCACATGCGGTCCAGCTCCTTGATCACGGGGATGGTGATCTCCTGGATACATTTCATCTCCTTCATGCCTGTTTTGCCGTGCACCACGCAACGGTCGTGCATGGACTCTTTGATCCAATCGTAGCTCTTGTCGTACACCGCTAGGTCCGGATTGTGATACCAATCCCGCCACTCGCTGTACTCATCTGAGACTCCCATGAACCCGAAAAAGTCGTCGTACCCGACGTTTTGCGGCAGGGATGCCTTGTTGGCCCCCATATGCCACTTTCCCACTGCCTGGGTCTGATAACCTGCCTTCTTCAGAAGCGACGGCAGGGTTATTTCTCCGCCCAGCCCGCCGGGCATCCCATACATCGGTGGAATCAGTATGCCGTGCCGCACGGGCAGCCTGCCCGTATGAATTGTTGCCCGGGACGGCGAGCAACTTGGTTGGGAATAGGCCGAAGTGAGGATCAGTCCATTGATGCCCGCCTTATCCATTGACGGAGTCGGACTCCCGACGGTAATGCCTCCCCCGTTAAAGCCGAGGTCCATCCAGCCGACGTCGTCGAGCAGCACGATCAGAAAATTGGGCTTCTTTCCCGTTTTCTTTTCCAGTTCCGCAAGCTTCTGCTTGGCTTCCTTCATCTGCTCCGGATGTGTGAGGTAGGGAGTACGGCCCTCAAGCCATTTCCCTGTAGTCTGAATGGGAATGGTGTCTTCCCAGCGGTGCATATAGGGATTCCCTCCGTCTTTGAAGACGGAACCCCACCCGGGAAGAAACGGCCGTTTGCCGTCCCTGACCGCGGCATAATCGATTGCCGTGGGATTACCCGGGGCATTTACCGGTTTCGGATCTCCCCATGTTTGCTCGGCCCTGACGGCATTTTCGGTGCCGAGAAGGGAGAGGATTGCCAATCCAATCAATACAAGAGTCGACATACGCCCTTTCATGGCTCGGTCCTTTCGTTACGCAGTCACGCGATGGAATTGCGTTGGTTGCCCGCTTACGCCTTGAGCGGCAACGGGAAGCAGGTCGGTTTAAGCTTTTGAGATTTCTCTTGTTTCCGGAAACAGGCCTCTCTTCCAAGCTTCTTCACAGTACCAGTACGGCCCCCAAAGACTCTTGGAGCGGTGGTAGTTCTGGGCCGTGCAAGCGCCAAGGCACATTCGCTTCATAAGGCAACGGCGACATATTCCGTCCAAACGGTGAGGCATTCCTTCTCTGATATCCCGAAGCACGCCCGAACGGGTCCACACATCCTTCAGGCGGGTATCTTGCGCGTTACCGAATACGAGATCCGGCTCGCTTTCTCCGATGCCGCACAGTGCATAGGACCCGTCCGCCAGCACCCCGAGGATGCCGAGAATACCGCACCTGTCGCATCCCTTCCCTTCCCGGCCGAACATCCGGCTAAGCGGCGAGAAAGCAGGAGGGTGATCGAAAAAGATGGGGAGACCCGCCCCGGGAGCGAGCACGGTTTCCACCCATCGGCCGAGTTCTATCAATTCGTCGATTGGAAGCGCCTCTCCGGCTCTATGCATGTCTTCCCCCCGTGCAATGGGCTGCAGCAGGTTGAACTTGACCGATCCGGCCCCGAGAGTCTCGGCCGACCGGATCAGCGCTTCCATTTCCCCCACATTTCTCCGCATGACGGTCATAATGATCTGTGGAGAAATACCGGCCTCAACAAGATTCCGTATGCCTTCAAGCGCAGCGCGGCGGCTTCCCTTGACCCCGCGGATCCATTCGTGGACGGCCGGGTCGACGCCGTCGAGGCTCACGGATACGAAGGCATTGCCGCACGCCGCAATGTGCTCCGATATCTCACGGGTGCAGGCCGTTCCATTGGTTTCAACGACGAGTTCCAGTTTCCTCTCTTGTACGATCCGGAGAATTTCCAGAATGTGTGGATGGATAAGAGGTTCGCCTCCCGTGAGCTTTATCCCGAGAAGGCCGAGGGGTTTGGCCTGGGCAATAATCGACGCAAAGAGATCGACGTCGAGAAACGGGAATGACTTTCCCTCACCCTGATATTGAGGTTCGATCCAGCAATGGCGGCATCTCAGATTGCATCCTCCCGTCACATAGAAATACAGCCTGCCGAGAGGATATTCCACATTCGTCGACTCGATCGCGTCGCATCCGTCCATGACATGATCACCCAACACCAATCAGTGATATACTGTAGAGCCGGCTTCCGTGGGCCGGAAACCCGCCCGTTTCCTTGACTCCCATGCCTCACTCCACTTCGTAACCCACGAACCCCCGTTGGGCCAACTCCTCGACGAATTCGGCAAGATGAGCATCCGCCTCTTGCGGAACATCGTCAAAGGCTCCGCCGAGTTCACGGAGAATGTCTTCCTCGGAATGCCGCCCGTCAAGGAGTTTCCAAATGAACACGCTCACCGGATTAAGACCGTACCCGTCCCCGGTATCCGGATCGAAAAGAATGGCCCAGTCGTCGAATTCCTCGCGCAACACCAGATCGGGGTTTGCGACAGGTTTGTTCATTTCACGCATTCTCCTCTTGCCTTTCGGCCCGACAACGCCCCTGATTTCCGTCCAACCGTCACATTACCATCATTTTGGATTGGCGGACAAGGTTCCGGTGCCTCGGGGGGGGGGGGGGCTTACAACGGGCGGGTAACTTCATGGTTTCGGCCTACGCGGTCCGCTTCACTCACCACATCCGGGAATACACTGCCGATTTATCGGCACAGCTTAGGGACTGTCCCAGAATAAGTGTCACAATTGTCCAAGGACAGCTCGGCGCTCAAGGGCAGCCAACAGTGCCTGCGTAGGGTGCGGGGTTAATCCCCGCCCGCGTTGGAACTGAGAAAAGGGCGGGGGTAAACCCCGCACCCTACGTTGCCGCAGCCCGCACCATCGGATGGAACCGATACGGTTAATTGTGGACAGGCACTTAGTGTTCTATGGCACAAATACGGTCGCACATTCTCTAAACACGCGGTAGCGTCCCGGCGTCCCTTGTATGTTGTTTCCAGAAGTACTCGATCTCTTCGCTCGAACGTCAGCAGTCGGGGGGCTGTTGCTGGGGTAAGGGAACCAGTACTTCGGTACAGAGGACGTACTGGCTCTTGCAGTCTTGGGTACGTCCTGATAAAGCTGACTGTATCCCACGCTTAACGCCGTCGCAGTAATGAGTTATAAGGCGGGGGGTATGAGGATATGCGGCCAAGAAATAGGTTTGGAGGTTGTTGACAGGATCAAGGCGACGTTGGAGACCGACCCGAAGATTTCTCGTCGTAGGTTGTCTCGGAAAGTATGTGAGTGGCTCGAATGGCGAGGGCCCAGCGGGAAGCTACAAGACGGGAGTTGTCGCAAGCTCTTGTTGGAGTTGGATAGACGAGAAATAGTTCGGC
>JAZDHD010000094.1:0-2893 GCA_043806215.1 Pseudomonadota bacterium
GGACACGATTCCGAATTTTGCGAGGTCGCATGGCGCCGTTCGCAAAATCGGATCATGTCCCCGATTGCCGGCGGCCCCCACGGCTATACCATTAGACCGAGAGGCCGGAGGGATGATGGGTCTATTTGGTGACAGACCCTATGTACGGCGGGCTTGGTTCCTGTCTTCCGTAGCCCGGGCCTCCGTGCCCGGAGAAGTTCTTCCCCTCGTTCCCCGGCTCCGCCTGGGAATGCCTGTCCTCCGGGCTCTGCCCGTTCTTTGACCCGGAAGTCGGCTCCCGCAAAGACTTTCATGGGTGCGTTGTGACCGGCGTGTCATGGCGGTTCGCCGAGGAGACGGCGGGCGCAGCCCCTACTTAAGATGACGGGCAGGGACGCCCGTCCCACGAAGATGACGGGCATCCCGCGCGGAACGCGGGAGTCCCACTATGTACGGCGGGCTTGGTCCCTGTCTTCCGTAGCCCGGGCCTCCGCCCGGTCTCTTCTTTGCGGGCACACGGTAAGGTTGGCGGGCTCGACGGGCAAGATTCCCGTCCCACCGGGACGCAGCGGCGCGTAGTGGAAAACGCGGTACCGCTTTTTCGTCATAGGGCTCTAATCCGGCCCCCCTAGCCCAGTTGCCGCGGATTCGGCCGCGGCGGCCCGGAGTCGTCCGGTGAACCGCCCCGTTGCTTGTTCAGGTCGTCCCATTCCCGCTTGAGGTCATCCAGGGACATCGGATCGGAGACTTCGGCCTCCTCGGTGCCGTACCGGGCCCCGCGTGATTCGACGACGCCTCCCTTACCGCTGCCGCCGATATCCTCCCCGGATATGCGGTGCTCCAGTCTGTCCAGGAGGTTGGCGGCGCGGTCGCGAATGTCGTCGCCTGCGGTGAAATCCTCTTTCAACGTGAGGAGTTCTCCTCTGATTCTGAGCCACAGCTTGTCCAAGAACATCTTTGCTCCCCACAACACAACGAGTCCACCGATTGATGCCGCAGACCCGGCCGCCGCTGCGGGCGGTCACCGGAACTGCCGATAGAAGCACAATACCGAATCTTATCTTAGCGCAGACTTCGGCCGCAACCAAAAGAGAATCACCACGGAAGCAGTGAACACCGAGAATCAATTCCGGGGACACAATCCCAAGTTTCTCCCCGCCGTAGCGGATCGGAATTGGGTTATGTCCCCGAATTGATCGGGGGCACGCATTCCGGGGACATGACCCGATTTGCCGGAGCGCAGCGGACGGACACAAATCGGGATCGTGTCCCCGGAATTCACTGCCCGGTCTTCGGCTCGGAGTCCGGGGGCCTTTCATGGTCAGTTGTGATCCCCGAATCATGGGGGTTTGGGGGACATCATACCGTTTTGCCCTGAGATCCGAGGGGCAAAACACGGTTTCGTGTCCCCCGAAAACGCCCATCCGCGGGGACGAGCACTCCGGCAACTCGCGGAAGAATTCTTTTCGTGCTACAACCGGCTCCTGCTGAAACCTTTTTCCGTGACGCGCATCAAATGGTTTAGCGAAGAGAGTTTCACTGGCGGGAGGTGAAAGCATGAGTGAACCAATCGAGACGGACGGGCTGAGAATATATCTTTCCCAAATTGAAAACTACCCGGTTCTGAACAGAAATGAAGAGAATAGACTTGCCTTGAGGTACCGGGACGAGGATGATGTGGATGCGGGTCAAACATTGGTGACGTCAAACCTTCGGTTCGTTATCAAAGTGGCCCTGGGCTACAAGAATTACGGCGTAAAGCTGATGGATATCATTCAGGAGGGAAATATCGGACTGATGAAGGCGGTTCAGAGGTTCGATCCCGACCGGGGATACCGTTTGATTTCCTACGCGATCTGGTGGATCAAGGCCTATATTCAGAACTTCATCATCCGGTCGTGGTCGCTGGTCAAGATCGGAACGACTCAAGCCCAACGAAAACTCTTCTATCGAGTATCGGACCTACCCGAATTCAAGGACGTGGACGATCACAGTGAGAACGTAGCGAAGCTTGCCCAAAGGATCAATGTGACCGATGACGAAGTGATTGACATGGCGGCGCGTCTCAAGGCACATGACCTTTCCCTCGATGACTCGATCGGCGACCGGTCCCGGGATTCGTTTGCAGATACGTTGCGGGATTTTTCCCCCGATCAGGAGCAGATTCTGGGTGAAGCCCAGGAACGGATGGACCTCAAGACCTGGGCGGCAGGCGCACTGAAAACACTGAACCCCAGAGAGAAGTACATTGTGGAGAGGCGTGTGCTTTCCGAAGATCCCGTCACTCTCAAAGAACTCGGCAGGCATTTCGGCATTACGCGGGAACGGGCGCGGCAGATAGAGAGATCCGCTCTGGAAAAGCTCAAAGGAAATTACTTGAGATCCCAGTTGGCGGCGGCGTGATGAAAATGCGCAACTCTGCGCGGTGCGGGATGCCTCGGTTGGCAGTCCCCCTCACAGGCGGGACTGCTTCTTATGTACGGACAACGGTATCGCCGCCGAAATCTCGGCGCTTGACGCCCGCCGGAGCATCGTAGTACCGTTACAGGCGGCATCTGTTCGGTTCGTTTTCCGGCGGCGTCAATGGCGGGCAGGGATATTATTCCGGCCGGCACGCACCATGGCAGCGAGATGAAAATATGTGACCGAACGTATGAAATGCCGCAGTGTTATAGTGACGCACTTTGAATTTCGCGGTAATCCTAATCCGGTTCCTCAAGGATCCCGCCGGTCATTGCGAGGAGCGCAGTCCCTCGCAGAACGCGGGAAAGTAATCTCAATGCCTCATGAAAGGCTGAGATTGCCACGCCCTCCCGTAGGGGCGGCCCCCTGTGGCCGCCCAGGGTAGGCACGGGGGCCTACCCCTACGGCTCGCAATGACAAACGTGAAGGTGTCCGCAGTATTCAAGGGACG
>JAZDHD010000095.1:0-16510 GCA_043806215.1 Pseudomonadota bacterium
GGACACGATTCCGAATTTTGCGAGGTCGCATGGCGCCGTTCGCAAAATCGGATCATGTCCCCGATTGCCGGCGGCCCCCACGGCTATACCATTAGACCGAGAGGCCGGAGGGATGATGGGTCTATTTGGTGACAGACCCTAAGCGCTTCGTTTCCTAAATATGGTGTCGTGTCCAAGGCGGCAAAACCGGCTTTGGTAGGGCCGGCCTCCCCGCGTTCCGCGGGGTATTCTTTAGTGGAAACAACGTACTATCTCTCGCCCGGCAGGGACGCTACCGCATGTTTACACAATGCGTGACCGCATTTACGCCATGGAGGGCTAAGCGGCTGTCCGGCAATAAGCGTATCAACGGTGACGGATCTTCGTGGGACGGGCCTCCGTGCCCGTCATCTTCAAGGACGGGCGTTCCGCCCGTCGTCCCGGCGAAGGCCGGGGTCCAGTTTTCTCTTTCAGGAGATGACGGGCAGGGACGCCCGTCCCATCCCGCGTCCCGCGGGATAGGGGCGCACCTGCGTGTGCGCCCAAATGCGGGCGGACACATAGGTCCGCCCCTACCGTAGCCCGGGCCTCCGTGCCCGGAAATTCTTGGTTCCGCGCCGTCGCCCTATGACAACCAAATAGTGCGCGGCCGGACTTGTGAACCGGAGCTTTGAGCGGAACCGACGAGCCCCGTACCGACTACTTGATGGGGGGACCGGCGTCCCGGCCGGTCAGGTCCCGGACGGCGCGAAGCAGGTCCAAGAAGACCACCGGCTTCCCCATGACCAGGTCCACTCCTGCCGCGGTCATCCTGTCGGGGAGGTCCAGTTGGTCTCCCCACCCGGTGAGGAGTATGAACGGTGTTTTCGGGATGCCCTTTTCCCGGCAAATCTCTTTGATCGACCCGCCCACCTCCCAGCCGTCCATCTCCGGCATCCCCAGGTCGCAGATCACCACATCGATGGGAGTCTCCGAGTAGATCCGCATGCCTTGCTTGCCCGACGTTGCGGTATGCACAACCTGGCCCAGTTCTTCCAATCCCTCGCCGAGCATCGTGACGACGGACTCCATATCATCGATGAGCAGAAGCCTCAGGCCGGCCGTGCAAGGCATCTCGCACGGGGGTTCACGGTCGGCGGCCGCGTTTTCGGCACGGGGAAGGCGCAAAGTGAACGTCGAGCCTCGGCCCTGCTCGCTTTGTACGGTGATCGCTCCGCGGTGGTGCCGGACTATGCCCAGACAGCCGGCAAGCCCCAACCCTGCGGCCTGAAACTCCTTGGAAGTCCAGAAAGGATCAAAGATCCTCTCAAGATCGTCATGAGAAATCCCCGTTCCATTATCCTGCACCGTAAGGAGCACCTCCTCGCCAAGTGAAGAGCAAGAGACGCGAATGACCCCTCCGTGAGGAAGTGCCTCGAAAGCGTTCTTGATAAGATTGATCAAGACCTCCAGTATTTCGCTCTCATCTCCCCGTACCGGGCAAATGCCCGACAGATCGGTTTGGAGCACTACTTCGATTCCTTCGTTTTCAAGTTTGGTCTCGAGCCGGGGCTGCATCATCTCCACGGCGTTCCGGGAGGTTTGAGAAAGATCAAACACAATTCCACAGGTGTCCGTCCCGGCAATGCTTATGCGAGAGAAGTCGTGCAGTCGCTTGACGGTTTGCGAGCCGAATTCGGAACTCTTCAGGATGATCCCGAGTTTATGGCACGCATCGTCAAGATTCCCCGACTGAATGTTGAACAACGCGGTTTGGGCCGTACTGACTACGATCTGAAGCAAGTTGTTGAAATTATGTGCAACTCCCGATGCCAATTCACCGAGGGCCTTCAGACGTTCCGCTTGAAGAAGCAGCTCTTCCGCCCGTTTTCTCGCACTGATGTCGGTAAGAATAACCAGCAATCCGGCCGGGTTGCCTCGGTGGTCGTGATAGCGGGACGCGGTGATGGCGACATCCACCAGAGATCCGTCCTTGGTGTAACGCTTGGTCTCGAAACCGCCGGCGGAAATGCCGTGATCGATCAAATTGCGGATATGTCTCAGCGACGCTTCCTTCTCGGAATCCGGAAGGAACGGGACGCGTTTGCCTATGATCTCTTCTCTGCTCCAGCCGAAGATGCGGACAAACGAATCGTTGATGAAGCGCGCCCTCCCCTCCAAATCGTAGATGACGATGGCGGCGGGCGATGAATCGAGCAGTGAGCGGTACAGGTCCTCGGCTTCCCGTGTCTTTTCGTAGGCCTCCTTGAGGTCTTCCCGACTTGTTCTTAGTTCTTCTTCAGCCTTTTTGCGCTCCGTTATATCCGCAACGTTGCCCATGTTGGCGCTTCGGCCCCGGTGAACGATTGTGGTGGCCATCACCTCAAACACTTTGGTCTCTCCAAACCTATTCAACACTCGAAACTCGTAGTGAGGGCTGACCTCCAAACCTTTCGACCGTGCCAATCCACGTGCTTTGACCAGATCCAGGTCTTCCGGATGCACGAAGTCCCAGAAGTATCGCCCGATCAACTCTTCAGCGGTATAGCCGAGCATCTCGGCCAAACGGTTATTCACATACTCAAACCGACCATCCTGATGAATGTATATTCCCGTCAGAGAATTCTCGGCCAAGAGCCGGTACCGTTCTTCGCTTTCTCGCAGGGCCTTCTCCGCCGAGTTCCTGAGGGATATGTCCGATATGGTGGTGATCGTTCCCCTCCCCGGATGACCCGGATCCACTGCGCTGACCTTCAACCGGCCGTGGAATGTGGTCCCGTCCATGCGTCTGAGCAGGGCTTCACCTTCAGCCGGCTCTCTGTTCTCCAGGATCCGGTAGAATTCCTGTCGAACCCTCCGAAATTCCGCGTCGGATGAGAAGAACTCCCGGGGACTTTGGCCAAGCTCCCCGGTCTCCAAGTCGGCACCGAACATCCTTGCCATTTCCGGGTTGGCCCACTTCAGCTTCCCCTCCTCGAAGTAACCGATTCCGGCCGGTGATGCCCGGAGAATGTTCTTGAGCATCTTTCGATCCCGGCGGGCGGCGTCTTCAAATTCTCGGCGCCTCTCTTCGGATCCGACGGCCGAGGCCACAGCCCTCATGAATTCCCTGTCTTCTCCCACGGGGGCCCTTTCGGACCTTGAAAATACGGCCAGGCATCCCGCGACTTGCGTTCCCGCCTTCACGGAGGTTATTGAGCATGTGAGAAAGTCCCGGTTGGGCACTAACGGATCGGAACCACTGCGCGAGGCGTGTGAGTGGTGGTGAAGGACCAGGAAGTCTTCGTCCGAACGTGAGATCTCTTCGAATCCGAACGTTTGGGGTGGTTCCCAATCCGGCGGATCGTCTCCGGGGGCACTCCAAACGGCCACCGTTATTGGGCTTCCCGATTCGATTCGACTGTAGCGGGCGAAATCCGCATCGACGAACTCGCCGCAGAGCGCGGTCAGCCCGACGATATTGCCGTGGTGGTCCCCTCCCAAGGCGGCCAAGCACTTCGCCAACGCTCTCCATCCGTTGCCTGCCGCAGGCCGGCCTCCCGGAGTTTCGGGTTCCGGCGACTTCCTCCGTTGCAACGATTGTTGACCTACGGAATTTTTCAGCCTTGTGTCGCAAGTCATGAGGCATTCTCTTGACGTCAATTGAGATAAGGAGAGAATGCGCCTAGCCAAGTCTCCGTGCCTGCTCTCCCCGTCCCCCGGCAGGCGACGGCACGATCCCCGTTCAAAAGCTTTCACCAACGGAACCAGACCTTTAAGCAACATAGTACGTTATTGGGTGCAAATCGTCAACAAAGCGGCGCACATCTCGGTGGGGTTGTGGAGTTCCCGCGGCTTCATCCTGTCTTGAACCGATCGTGGACTTGGTCCATGAAGGCTTCCAGTCCGAAGACGGCGCCTATGGTTAGCAGCGTCCGGCCGGAAAGTCATTCTGGCTCTGCGTGAGATCCAAGTAGCGGTGACAATCCTCTCGCTCGGGGAAAATCAACTCACGGAGTCTGCTCCTGTTCATAACCTGGTATCAAGCCCCCGGATATTGAATGCGTAAGGGGCGTGATACGTACCGCTGCTCACACGATGTCCAAGATGAGTCAAGAGACGACGCGACCCCATGTCATTTTCTACCGGTCTGTGTCCGGCTAGAGGCCGCCGGGAACGTTGTGCTTGACCGTACGCTGTATGACGCGGTATGCTCGAAAAAAGGACGGAATAGGCTTGTTCATCAACATGACGACGGTTCCGGGTCTCTTTGGTCTTGCGGATAAGCGCAATCGGCCTTTTGGGGTAGGAGGAACCGGCCCGCGACTGTTCAGTGACCCCCAAAACCTCCAAAATGGAAAGACCGGAGCACGATTTCGGCCGGCGCGGCCATCACCAAAATTCAGCATCAGGAGTTGGTTTTGCGATTCGACATCCGATTGTTGCCGAGGCTGATTCTCGCATGGGTAGGAATGGCGCTGATGACCATCTTGCTGGCTCCCGCCCTCATCATCGCAAGTATGATCCCGGGATCCGGATACTCGACGTACCGGATAGGCCGTGCGTGGAACTGGGCGACAGCAAGATTCATGGGAGTGAGTTTCTCCCTTGCCGGTGCAGAAAAGGTCGTTCCCGGTGAGTCATACATTATTACTCCCAACCACCAGAGTTTCGCAGACATCCTCGCTCTGTTTGTCTGCCTTCCCACTCCTTTCAGGTGGGTAATAAAGAGGGAACTCCTCAAGATACCACTTTTCGGCCGGGCGCTCGGCGCCACCGGCGCGATCTGTCTGGACCGCTCCGACAGAGATCGCTCCGTGAAAACTCTCCAGGAGAGTACTGACAAACTGCGGGGCGGCTGGTCGGTTTTGATCTATCCTGAAGGAACCCGAACTCCGGACGGTCTTCTACATCCCTTCAAGAAGGGGGCGTTCATGATGGCTGTCCAGACGGGGATTTCGATTCTTCCGGTCACATGCAACGGGGCTTTCAAGATTATGCCGAAGAAGAAGCTTCTGTTCCGGCCGGGCCACGTCACGCTGACCATCGGTGACCCGATGGTCACGAAGGGGCTCACTGTGAACGATGTGCCGCAGCTCATGGAACGGACTTGGCAGGCGATCAACCAGCATCTGAATCCGGGCTACGATCCCTTCGACCCGGCCCTCAGATGTGCCGGCCAATAGAACCGTGTTCCGGGTCAGGCGACAGGTTAGAGGATGTTAAGGCTCATCCGGCAAGAAAAGGGGTCCTCTCTTTGAGGTGGACCCCTTCAGGGTCCATAGCTGTCTATTATTGTGTACCGTTTCCTCTCGTTCCCAGGCTCCTGCCTGGGAATGCCTATCCGCCGGGCTCTGCCCGGCCTTCGGCCCGGAACACCGAGGGATTTTCATGGTCAGTTGTGATCGCCCCGGTCATGGGGGTTTATGAGGTCCACCTTCCTGCCGCAAGCAGGGCGGACAGGTCCTCTTCGATGTCCACGATATCCCATCCCGGTGTGTGATCCGGTGCGAACGCCACGAGAACATCCACATCGCTGTCCGGTCCAAAATCATCCCGAACTGCCGACCCGAAGCAGGCCATCCAACGAATATGACGACTGCGGCAAGATGCCGTAAGCTTCTCTTTGGGCACGTTAATGTGTATCACGGTCAGACCCGCCGATTTTCAAGCGACTGCCGTTCACCTACACCACTATCCGAACAACCACCTGCCCCCCGCCGCACGAAGTTAACTCCAACTTTTCACGGTATTACAAGGTTAGCTTCAAAGGCGGGGAACTTTACTAAGGCAAAAAACCACGTCACCCCACCCTCGCAGGAAATCTACCAGGAATGGAAGAAATGCTTGCACCAGTTCCGGTTTCGTGAAATACTGCCCGATATTTTCTATTTTTTTCGAGATGATGGGCGTCCGCCGGGTCCAAGTGTTATTGAGACTTGGTTTTCCGATGCAGGCGCGACATCAGCCTGTCGGAAGGTATGCAGCCGTGAGGTGGGGTATGGTAAGGAATCGTGTTGTCGCCTTGGCATTGGCGATGATTTTGTTGCCGCTTGCCGGGGGGGATGTATGGGCACAAGGCATTCAGACGTCTCCCTATAGTGCGCCTTCTGTTTTGAGAGGAAGGCCGGGGGCGGGGCTTGACCTTGCACCGTCCAATCCACTTGGCCTTCCGGGGAGTTCCGCTCCCGCCATCGGAGCTTCCGATACCATTCCCATTTCCAGCGGGATGTTTCCGAGCATCCTCCCGCCGATTCCCAATCTCCAGGTCGGTTACCTCTACTATTTCGGGCAGAACGTCAGGAGCGGTCGCTTCACTGCCGACTACCTGTTGCCCTTCAGTTTGAGCAAGAATTCTACGGTATTCGGTGAGGCTCACACGGAGTTTCAGAGTTTCTGGAAGACCAACAACGGCTTCAACAACCGGGTGGATTTATCGCTGGGGGGTGGATATCGTTCCATCCTCAGCAACCGCACACTCGTGGGCGTGAACGGATTTTACGATACCAGCAGGCTCGGAGAGAAGTGGTACTCTTCGGGGAGCCTCGGGTTCGAGCTGGCTGCCCTGGTCTCCGGAAGCGACGCGCTTGACCTGAGCTTCAACTGGTACGGGAAACTCTTTAACGGCAACGTGATCCGAAATGCGTTCCGGTATGGTCCGGGAAATTTTGACGTCCAGGCCGGTTATTCCCACGAACTGTGGGACGGCGGACCGGATATGCGCCTCAAGGTTGCAGCTTACCAGTTCAACATAGGAGACAACGTATACGGCTGGAATGCCGGAGCGGAACTCAAGACACGGGATGGAGTGTTCAGTCTCCGATACGACGTGGGGAACGACAAAATAAACCGGACGTACCAGACCGTGGGCGGATTTGTGAATATCGGACTCCAACTGGACAATTTGTTAAGAGGCGAGAGCCCCTTCACCAAACCTGAGCCGATATTCAGGAGTCCGCGTAACCTGTGGAGGATGCTGACTCAGAACGTGTATAGGAATTGGTATCAGCCTGAGGAGGTCGTGCAAAACCGCCCCCGGGCGTCTGGTGCTACTCCGTATTTTGTATTTTCGCTTGGGCCCATTGACAGTGGCAGAATGACCTACAGAGAAGACCCCGGAAACGCCACGGGAACTATGATTGTAGGAGCAGCCCCATCAGACAGGGCCGAGTATTATAGGCTAACCGTCGTTGGAACCAACGGTCTCACCTTTCCTTTGACGGCAACTATTACACCCGCTCGCACCAACGCCTTTTTCATCATGGTCAGACAAGATGACGTTCGTGATTCACCGGAAACTGTCACCTTCCCTGATTCTTCGACGTTGACTTCTACTGTGCCTCCTGATGGAAATTCAGGGCCCCCTTCCCCGGCTGGTGTCCCTGAGGTCCGTAGCAACCGAGTTTCAGGAGCAATCCAAGGAACCATCACCATCACAGCACCGGGTGTTCAGACGCTTACGATAACGATTGTAGAGGAGTGACATTCCGCTCTTGGCCGACCGAAACCAGGTACAACAAATGTTTCCTGGAACAGCGATGAATTCGGAAAAGCCTGAGGAAAAACTGATAGTCGTACCAGAATGAGAATGGGTAGGCGGTAATTATACCGATTCCCAGGTTCATACCCCAAACATTGCCTCCAACATAACTGATTGTTGGGGGCTTTTTTTTTGCGTATTGCCTGGCTCACCGGGTCACCACCTTTGGTGAATGGGCGGTGTGCTACCGCATTTGAATTACACACGCAGATGGGGGGACACAACCCGGTTTTACACAGCGATCCATTTCACAAGCCGGGGGGGGGGCTTGCCTTGCTAAAGTCCCGGCCGGTCCGCCTCTCAACGGTTGATACAAAGGCTTTTTCGACCACGGGGCGCCCGATAAGCGTTGCCTGTCGAAGGTTCTTCATGGGACCTTCTTCCGCTGACTGCAGAAATCCCTCCCGTTCGGTGACAAGTCCCAGAAAGATTCCACCAGTTACGAGGGAATCCTCTTCTGCAATCCCCGTCCGAGCGATGCACGGAGTTCCGGGTACGCCTCCTACGGTTGGGTGGAGACTCGGGCTGCTGCCGAACCGACCCCTTACGATCCCACTCGTTGCGAGCCTTGCGGACGTGATTGCCTGGTGCGTCGAGAGTGTCTTACTGAAGCAGAGACCGCCAAAACGAAGAAAGGCCGGCTTGGGCCGGCCTGAAATATCCGATTGGTTACGGCGGAAATGAGGCGAAACGATCTGAGTCGTAGAGAGGACTCCCATACCTGCTTGGGGATTTCATCCCTGTTTTGATGGATTCCCCTCATCCGACGATCACTCACGGATTCGACATATACTGATGGTGTTCCCGTTCCTCGGGGATCAGTTGCGGTACGGCCCGGTCCGCGTTGAACGCTTCATCGCCGCCCTTTTTCCGGAACACTCTTCCGATGGCTTTGACGCCCGCAATTCTCCGGGAACCATGGGTACGGTCTTCCCGAGGGGGCATGGGTTTGCCGGTGACCTCTCCGTAGATGGCGTTGAGGACTTCCTGGAGGCTGTTGAAAACCGTTTGAACCATGGCCGGATCGATCTGCAATTCTCCACCGGGAGTCCGTCCGTTTTCCAACGTGTCTTCCGCTATGTTGTATGCCGCTATGACGCTCCGGATGATATTCCTCTTGCGGTGGATCTCCCGCCAAGCGACCCATGATGCAAACAGCGACGTCATGCCGAACAGTACGCACATCACGAAGACAATGACGTTGAAGTACTTGATCGTAATATCCAGCAAATTCATGGTTTCCACGAAGGATCTCCTTCCCCGGGCACAACGCATGACCCGCCCGGTCCGGGAGTTAAGCCCTATCAGGAAACCCGCTCTCCGTCAACGGAAATAACGGATTAACCGCCAAGACTCGAAAACACCGATCCGGGACGCGGAAAACAGGACCGCCGACGCGCGCCGTCTCCCCATAAATCCTTTGCCGCGTGACTTTCCCGGTTCTATCCGGAGACACACATGATGTCGCGCCGAACGATTACCCTATTTCGTTCCCGAGGCGATCTTGTCAATCTCTTCCCGAATGAACGCCGTGAATGAGTCGCCGGGATCCATCAGCCCGGCCATATCGGCATCGAGGTCCGACGGTTTGATCTTGCATATCCAGCCTGCACCGTATGGGTCTTCGTTGATCTTTTCCGGTTCATCCTCGAGGTCTTCATTGACTTCGACAACCTCACCGGAAACCACGGCATAGATGCGCCCCACCCACTTTCCCGACTCAATGGATCCGTAGGGCTTGCTTAGCGTCACCTCATCGCCCTCTTCGGGCAAATCAACGAAGGTAATATCCCCGGCCTGTTTTGATATGAATTCCGTGGCCCCGGTGACGACCAGGTCACCCTCCATCTTGGCCCAGAAGTGGTTCTTTTCGTACTTCAGCCCCTCAGGGAATACGTAACCTTCATACTCCATCATAACCTCCTGCAATGGAAAAGCTCTTGCCGGCGTTACGCATGCCGGTTCTCGCAATGCCCGTACCGGTCGGTATCCACATCCTCGCCGAAGCCCATCGGACATGGTATGGCACGGCGGAAGTACGGCGACGGTATTAACGGAAACTGCGCCCGGCAGAGATGCCGGGACGCTACTGCGCGTCTTCAGGAATCCGTTACCGCATTTACGCCGCAGGGCACCGGTTACGTCGTGCGCAATTCTCGAATGACGGTTGCAGCCGGGTCGGCGACCACCCTACGCTTCCACGATATCAAGCAGTTCCTTGGGCTTGATCCGGTTAAGCTTGAATCCGAGATCCTTGGAGGAAAAGCCAAGGGCCAGTCCGAGGACTTGGGGATAGTAGACCACCGGCACTTTCAGGTCAAGTCCGGCCTCTTTGCCGATCTTTTTCTGTTGGCCCTCGTACATGATATTGCAGAAAGGACAGACGAGGACCAGGGCATGAGCATTGGTACGGGCGACGTCTCCCAGCTTGGTTTTCGCCATGGCGTTCGCAACCTCTTCCGACATTCCGAGTACTCCGCCGCCACAGCAGTCCTTCAAAGAGGGGTAATCCGCGGTTTGTGCACCGGTGGCCGAGATGAGCTCCGCCAGCGTTTTGGGAACATGGGGGGAGTCGAAGCCTACCGTGAGTTCCGAAGGCTTCAGATAATGGCATCCGTAATGCGGTGCGAGGACGACGTCCGTGAGGGGCCGTTTGACGGATTGCCTGATGGCGTCCGGCCCTACCTCCTCCCAGAGGAGTCTCATGAAATGCCGGACTTTCACGGGTCCCTCGTATCGGAGGCCTACCGCTTCCAATCGACTGTTGACCCGTTCTTTCACTTCCGGATGATGGTCGAGGACGTGAGCCGTTTCGGTGAGGGTCCCCGCGCAAGCATTGCACAGGGCGCAGATCTCCATGCCCTCCTTCTCTGCCAGGGCCAGGTTCCGCGCCGCGACGGTGAGCGTGTCTTCAGCTTTCAGGGACTTCAACGGGAATCCGCAACATCCGAATTTCTCATGATCGTGAAACGTAATGCCCAGCACCCGTGCGACCAATCGCGCGGACAACTCATAGTTGAGGTTTCGGACGGGGACCGTACATCCGAGGAATAAAAGGGCTTCCATGGGATTGAATATGTCCTCTCGTTACAGGAAGATGTCGGGAAAGCATGCCCGTACCATGTTATAGGAGCGCATCGTAGTCCTCGGGATGCTCGGTGATTGGGGGCAGTCCCTGCTTCTCCCGCTTCTCGTTCTCGAAGTCGGTCACCTCGTAGAGGCGGCCGTGCCGCTTGAGAAGCTCTTTTTGTACCGTGAGCCCCGGAGGCGCACACGCCTCGGCCACGGCCAGGTTCTTGATTGCAAACATGACCTCGGTGAACCGCACGTTCTGAGGACACACTTCGTGACATCCGTAACATGAGGAGCACAACCAGATGAAATCGCTCTCAAGAACCTCTTTCTGCATTCCCAGCAGCGCCATGCGGATGATCTTGCGCGGGTCGTAGCGTTTGTCGACCGCTTCCACCGGGCACGCGGCCGTGCAGGCCTTGCATGCAAAGCATGCCTTGATGCCTTCGCCTCCAGGTTGACCCGCTACACGGTTCTTGAAGGACGGGTCCAAATCATTGAGGTTGATTCGGCTCATCGGACCGCTCCTGTCCGCAATTTCACGTCCGGCATCATCTGTTGTCCATCCTTCCCCCGATCCGGTTCTCCATGGCGCGCACGGCGCTTCTCAAGGCTTCGGGAGTGTTGCCGGCCACCGGGACGAATTGCACGAGACCGGGATCGATTCCCATATCACTCAACATATCTTGTACTTGGGCGATCCTCTCCGCTGCCAATACCGTTCCGTAACCCGATGCGCAATTACCCTGAAAACAACCGGCCGCCATGACCGCATCCGCCCCGTGTCGAAATGCACTGAGCACATGGGGGATGCCGATGGTGCCTGCACACCGTACCACTACGGGTATCAGATTCCCGAACATGCCGGCGCCGACGGCCCCAAGGGCTTGATCCGCCGACCTGGAACACACGAATGCGAGGATCTTTCCCGGACCGGTTGCCGCAGCCAGGCCTTCACGAATTTGTGACTCAATGTCCGATCCGCCCTCGGGGGGGGCAAGACTGATGGCTTCCATGGGACATTCCACCGCGCAGATGCCGCATCCGACGCAGGTCATCGGGTCGACTTGGGCGGTCTTGCCGAATGTGACGGCTCCGTGGGGACAAAGCCTCAAGCAGGTCAGACACATCGTACACTTGGCCGGGTCCACGGCCGGCGGTCCCGGAACCGCAGCATCGGGCGATTTTCTCAGCAACGCCTCGATCCCCGCCACAACCAATTCCGCGTCAAGCGCGATCACAGCTGGATCGAACATTCCACGGGCCGGCCCTACCGCGAAAATACCGGCTCTCGGCGTCTCCACTCCCGGGAACCGGGTGGAGTCGGGCTGCAGGAAGGGGGAAGACAGGAACGAGAGCGGCGTTGCATCCAGAAGCGGTTTCAAGGAGCCCGCGGGACTTACATGCTCGTCTACAACCAGGAGGTCCGGTATGAGTTCCATCTCCTGTCCCAGCAACGGATCGTCGAAAACCATGACCGTTCCCCGGGCACTGTCTTCGAACACCGGACCCGCATCGTCGAATTTGAAGAAAAGCGTTCCGGACTCTCTGCACTCACGGTAACGTCCTTCCAGTCCATCCGCCGCAACTTTGAGGTTCCTCGTGAATACGTACGGCTGCACGTTTTCCAGTTGCCGGAGTTGCTCGATCACGGACAGGACCCTGGAAAAGACGGCGGGTTCGGACTCACCCGAAAGACCGACAAGAAACGCGGCGTGAAACCATTCCCCTTGCCGTGCCGGCATCCGCCCGCCGGAAAGGAGGATGTCCTCCACATCGGAGAGCGACACGATCCGTTGAGATCGTACCAGTCGGTACTCTTCGAACTTCGGCACCGCTTCCGCGGGTTGAGCGGCAACAACGAATGCGCCGCGTTCAATCACTCGACCCGAGGCCTTCCGGATTACCGCATCGAACGCACCGACAAAACCTTGTATCTCTTCGAGAACAGCGTCCGTAACCAAGGTGACTCCGTCAGGCACCTGCGTGTCGGCGGTATGCCCCAGGAGCAGTACCGGGAAACCTGCGTACGACAGCCTCTCCGCCGTCAGTAGGCCGGTAGAGTCGCCTCCAAGCACCAAAACCCGTCTTGATGGTTCTTGGGGCCTCCGAGCCCCGTTAAGGAAGACGGATTGAATTGCACTCGCCCTCACTGGGATCCTCCGCTCTGCATCTCTCGGACGTACGATCCCGCCCTTCCCGCAGCCGCCATTGCATGGGAGAGCGTTTCCCCGATTGATTTGGGTCCCTGTACGGTTCCTGCCGTAAAGACCCCTTTCTTGAGCGTGGTCACCTCTTCGCCGTCCAACCCGCAAAAACCGTCTCTCGTACGTCCAAGTCCGGAAAAAGGTTCGGATGAGGCCGGGGATATTCCGATGCTCAGTATTACCAGGTCAAAGGATTCCATCACCCGTTGATCGTCGGGGCCGTGATAGACCACCTCCGGACGGCCGTCTCCCCCCTTGCGGATCTCTGCTGGAATCGACCGGATGAGCCTCACTTCCTGCGAGGCTTCCTGCAACGTCTTATCAAAGGCTCTCTCAAAGCTTTGAATATCCATGTAGAACATGGTGGGGCGCAAGGCCGGAAAGCGGTACTTCAGGAGCCGGGCCATCCTCACCGCGTATCCGCAACATACGCGGGAGCAGTAGTTTCTCCCTATTGCGACGTCCCGACTCCCCACGCATTGAATAAAGGCCGCCGATTGGATCGCACCTTCCCCCTCGCCGGGAAACCACGTGTCGTTACGAAGCATCGAATCCATCTCGAGTGCGGTAACCACGCCCGGGACCAATCCGTAACCGAAGCGGGGTTTGATCTCCGGGTCGAAGGGTGTGAAGCCGGTAGCCACGATGACCGCGGACGCGTTCAGAGTCAAGGCATCCGAGCCTTCGTCAAGGTTTATGGCAAGGTCGGGGCACGCCTCCATGCAGGCTCTACAGGAACCATCCTTAAAAAACAGACACTTATCTTCGTCCAGGACAATCCCGTTGCCGCCGGGAACACGTACAAGGGCACCATCGGCAGGACAGACTCTTTCGCATTCGCCGCATTGGCCGCACCTCTCAGGAAAGATGCGTACAGGCCGCCTCGATAAGGTTAACGAGAAGCCGCCGTTCCGTTCCTCGACCCTCTCCACCGTGGTGCGAACCAGCTGCCGCACCGAACCGGAGGATACCATGCGCCGCAAAACATCTTCCAGTGCACAGGCCCCACATCGCCTGCATCGATCCGTAGCCTTGCAGGCCAACCGCGCCACATGCCCCCCGAGAAACGGCGCCTTCTCGACAATCACCGATTGCAGGCCCAAGCTCGACAGATGCGTCGCACACTGGATTCCTGCAATGCCTCCCCCTATAATGACTGCGTCTGTTTGCATGTTCCGTCTCTCAACAACCTCTCGTCACGCATTTTCCCCTTGATGCGACGGAACAGCGTGAAGCGAAAGATTTCCGTGCACGGAGGCCCGGGCTACGTGAAGATTACGGAAAAGCCGACCCATCCTCGTGGGACGGTCCCGCGTTCTGCGCGGGATGCCCGTCATCCTCGTGGGACGGGCGTCCCTGCCCGTCATCCTCGTGGGACGGGCGTCCCTGCCCGTCATCCTCGTGGGACGGGCGTCCCTGCCCGTCATCTTCCGGGACGGGCGTCTATGCCCGCCGACATTGCGGGACAAATCCTCCTCCCCCCCCCTTTGCCAAAGGAGGGCACGAGCAGGTTCCCTCTCTTCACATGATCCGCTCGTCATTTCACCGAGAATCTCTTCTCGTAATCCCGGCGGATTATCTTCGCAGGATGCCCGTTCAGATCGTTTCGCCGGGGAGGAACGAAAGCGGTGAGGATGTCCAGCCTCGACTGACGTTCAAGTCGCTCGATGATCTGAACCCAGGCACAATCCCGTTCGGGATCCGTTTCACACTTCCCGCGCCGAGGGCCGCCGCAGGGGCCGTTAAGAAGGCTCTTGGCACACATTGTCACCGGGCAGATTCCACCGGTCAAACCCAGGTAACACTGATTGCACGACCTGCACCGTTCGGTCCATACGCCCGCGCCTTCGGCCACCCCTATGAAGCTCGTATCCACGCCCGGAAACACCGGGGTGTCCGGGTACATCTGGGCAAGAAACTGAATGCCTGCTCCGCACGCGAGGGAAACCACGGCATCGGCCTCTTCCACATGGTCCCGGAACAACCTTAGAAACTCCCGGTCGCACTGACGCTCGACCGTGGCCGCCGAGGCTTGGAACTCTCCGCCTTCTTGACCGGCCGCCAACTGCAGGCGAGCGGCCAGTATGCCGGCCTCCTTTTCGCCGCCGGCGAGACAAACCGCCACACAGGTTCCGCAGCCTGCTACGAGCACTTTGGAATAGCCACGGACCATATCTCTGATTTCAGTAAACTCTTTTGGCTTCGCGACGATCACAGAAACCTCCCGGAAACGGAGACCGGTGAAAGGAAGAATAATCCATGATGTCGATGCTAACCAAGACGTCTCTCAGTGTCAAGAAGAGCTTTCCAAACAGTTTCTCGGCCCTTTCACTCGTGTTCATCCCTGCACGACGAGGGCCGCTCCTCCCCTCAATCGGCTCTCCTTCATCCTGAGCAGCACTTCATTGGCTTGATCCAGAGGGAACGTCTCGACCACGGTTCGGACCGGAACCTCCGCAGCCTCGGCCAAGAGTGCCTCTGCGTCCTTTCTGGTGGTGTTGGCCACGCTCCTTACCGTCCGTTCGCCGTAGATAAGGCCGTAGTTCATTTCCGGAATGGGAGTCATCGTGATCCCGGCCAGGGCAAGAGTGCCGCCTTTGTCCAGCACTTCCAGGGCGCGGGGAACAAGCGCCCCGGCGGGCGCGAAGATGATTGATGCGTCCATGGGGCTCGGCGGATCTTCGCTTGACGACCCTACCCATTCCGCTCCCAGCTCCCGGGCAAGATCTTGGTGATTCCTGCCCCGGGTGAAGACGTGGACCCGACAGCCCCGTTTCACAGCCAGTTGAATAACGACATGTGCGGAATTGCCGAACCCGTACATCCCCAGCTTCTGACCGGGTTTCACCTCGCTGAGCCGAAGGGCCCGGTAGCCGATGACCCCTCCGCAAAGCAGCGGGGTCGCCTGGACGTCGGAAAACACGGCCGGCACCTCGAAAGCGGAGTACTGCGGCACGACCATGTATTCGGCATATCCTCCATTTGCGTGGTACCCGGTGAACCTGGCATCGGCGCAGAGGTTCTCCCTGCCTTGCTTACAGAAGGAGCACGAACCGCAACTTGAAAAGAGCCAGGTTACCCCCACTCTGGCGCCGGGCTCGTAGCGGTGGACCTCCGGTCCGCATTCTTCCACGATGCCCACCACCTGATGCCCGGGAATGAGGGGGATCCGAGGCAGGTCCAAATCGCCCTCCACCGTGTGCAGGTCGGTGTGACATGCCCCGCATGCGAGGACTTTGATCAGGACCTCACCGGGTCCCGGCTCCGGCTTGGGCACATCGACCCGTATGAGCGGCCTTTCATCTACGGGTTTGGTCTGTTGGAGAAGCATTGCTTTCATGGGGATCTCCCAAAAAACAAGGCGAACGTGGATAGGGATGTCGGGCAGCCCCCCGAACGGAAAGTCGCACAGGGAGGTGCTACGGTATTTGCGCGATGGGGCACTAAGTGCTCGGTTTCCCAAATACGGTCGCACAAGCTGATCCCCGGAAGATGACGGGCAGGGACGCCCGTCCCACGGTGTACGACCGGCTTGGTCTCTGTTCTTCGTAGCCCGGGCCTCCGTGCCCGGATCTTGTTCTTGCAGGCACTCGAGATGCCGGCGAGACGCGGTAGCGTCCCGGCGTCTCTGCCGGGCGAGAGATATTACGTTGTTTCCACTAGAGAATACCCCGGGCGTTTTCGGGGGACACGAAACCGTGTTTTGCCTCTCGGATCTCAGGGCAAAAACGGTATCATGTCCCCCGAAAACGCT
>JAZDHD010000096.1:0-6131 GCA_043806215.1 Pseudomonadota bacterium
GTGGTTCATGAGTTCGGTCGCGCATTCTTTTCCGTTGCCGTGCCGACTTAGTTTTGAGTTTATCCGGCGGCAAGATAAATGATGAAAAGGTATTCCCGTAAAGAGTTTCTTGTGGCCCTCTTCGGAGACTACTTCGAAAGACAGAACGGTTTCGTTATGGTTAAGTCCACGAAGCATCTGGACCGAAGGGTGAGCACCCGTTTTTTCCCCAATTTGGAGATCCTTGCCAAAGAACATTACCCGGAGGACCAGGAGGTGTTCTTCGGGGTGTGCCCCCGGGAAACCATGAAGCCGGAGAAGGCTCGCGTCCGTTTCGTGACGGCGCTGTGGGCCGGATTGGATCTGGGTCCGGAAGGATATTCGGGAAAAGACCGCTTCTTCTTTGGACCGGCGGAGGCCGCCAAGGCAGTGCGAAGCTTTCCGCTGCCCCCCTCAATAATTATTGAATCCGGGAGGGGAATGCACTTGTATTGGCTGCTCAGAGGATTTGAAGAAATAGCCGACAGAGCTTATGTGGAACACCTATTGAGAAAGATAACCGACTATTTCCAATGTGGTAATCAGGTTGGAATCGACGCGATGTTGAGACTTCCCGGAACGTTCAATTGCAAACATGCCGTTGGGGCCGTTCCCTGCGACATCAAGTACATGAACGTTGATTTCAATTACGCTCTGGAAGATTTCGAGCACATGAATCTTGCACCGGAAGCCATATCCAAGCCGCAGCAGCCGCAAACTCCGGTTGCCGAGTTGAAACCGCCGGAGGAGATTCTCGTGGAGGTCGGGACGGGAGCCGGGACGTCTGTTTCCACTTCGGATCAAGATCTGGAGACGGTCGAACTGGGGGAGTATCTGTTCACGGAACCGGAAGACGCCTCGGCAAGCGACATCGAGCCCCTGTTCTACGAAGCCTCTCAAGCGAACCGAGATAAGGAACCGTCTCTTCTTACCAACGGATTTGCCGAACGCGTGGCCGACCGTATTGTCGAGAAGGTCGTGGAAAATCTTTCAAAAAGGCTTATGGACCAACTCGCCGACGAGATTGTGGCTAAGCTGGCACGAAAACTCACTTCCGACTAGCGGGGCCGGCTCTTTCACATCGACATCCATACGGATCACAAAGCGCAGGCGATTGGTCGATTCTCTCCACTCCACAGGCGTGGGCAAGATGAAGAAGACCATTGGGAACCAGGTTTCTGATCATTCTTTCGGGGGGAGAATCCATTCGCCGATTTCCCGGTACCCTTGGACGGCCGCTTTCAGTTCTTTCCTCATGGCAACGAACCTGTCCTTCATGCTCCTCAGAACCGCGAAATGATTCGACACATCCTCGTACGTGAGGAAGAGGGCATGTCCTCCTCGGGCTGTTTCCATATGCAGGGCGCCGTCCTCCCAACCGTACGTGCCTTCGTTGCTGCACACCATGCAACGGATGTTGCCGTTTTCAAGAAAGCGGAAGGTATCGCCGCCGCAGAGATTGCACCTCGGAACCCGAGAGTCGGCTTCACGCTTGGAGGCCCCGCCGACGAGAGCTTCTGCGAGACGTTTCGCGGCCTGTTTCCCCTCATCGGAGAGGAGCACTTCGCCGGGAAGTGCGGCATACAATACTTCCGAGCCCCTGTGGTCGCCCAGTGTGAATTTGATGAAACTGTCCACCGTGAGCTTGGTGTAGCCTTCCATTCCGTTCAAGCCTGCGAGTACGGCCCCCACGGCGGGTTTTCCCCAAAGCTTGTCCACGTGGGCGCTGAAGGTCAATCCACGGTCAAGGAAGCCCTTGAGGCTCCCATGCGCTCCGAACAGATAGGTAGGCGCGGCTACCACGTATGCATCGGCCTGAACCAGGGCATCCAGCACGATTGGGAAATCGTCCTTCTGTACGCACCGCCCATCCTTGAATAGACACTGATAGCATCCCAGGCACGGCTTCACGTTGAACTCCGGAATCCTGAGAAGCCGGAGAGTCCATCCCTCGGGAAGTTGTTTGTAGATCTCCTTAACGATCAGCTCGGAATTGCCCATCTTCCTAGGCGATGCCAAGAGGCCCAGCAATGTTTTCAAGACGTCTCTCCTCCGCCATGCCGGCACCGGCCTCCGCACCGGAGCGGAATCCGTGAAGGCCCGCCGGCGATCCGGGCAAACGTTCCCCCTTCCGGACTGGAGGGCCGGGGGGTTTTCATCTCGACTGTAGCCTACCGCACCTCGCCTGCTGCGCACAAGAGGGCAACTCCATGCCTTGATCCGTTGTCAGGATCCGAAGCTTTGGTGAACACGTTAATCCATGCGGATTACTCCGGGCATTTGTCAATACTGATCGTGAAATGTCCCGATATGTTCGGATTCAGAAATCCCGGAACGATGAGGGTTCCAATTGACATCGCTTTGCAGGGCGGAGAAAGCGATTGCCGCAACAGAAATTTGCAGAAGATGTTCCAGCTCGTTGGTCTCGGCGAGCAAGCGGGCTCGGGCCTTCCGAAGATCTACAGACTGGAGTTTTCCCTAATGGTCGTTTTGGTAACGTTAACCTGTTGATACCATGGGGCAAGTTGTTCTCGTTAGTGTAATAACAACTGGCGTTTTACATCGTCGAGCTTGAATTCCTCCCAGAGCTTCATTTGTACGGTGCTGCAATCGGTTATTTTTCTGGTGGCCTCGGTGGGATCGTATACCATTAATACCTCCTGAATGTCGGACAGCTCATCTTTGAGAAGCTGTGGACTCATGGTGTACCCTGCGCGCTGGGCCTTCCATTGCATGACGCGCATGAGGGTCAATGCGATAACACAGCAGAATGCATAGGCTCTGATCTTTGTGTCGGTCCAGTGGCGGATTGGACGAAATCGGATTATTGACTCGTCTTTGAGCACTCGGAAATCGTCTTCAATGACCCACCTTTGGTGGTACGTGTCAATGAGGAAGCCCGTTTCAGCATCAGCCATGTTGGAGAATATCAGGCTCTTGCCAAAGCGTTTCTTTCGCTCTCGTATTTCGTCATCGTTGTCCTCTATGTAGAGCCGGCCTTCTCGCACGGACGGGATCACACACTTCCCATAGCGACTGTCATCTTGCATGGTGATAAGTCCCCGGGGGACGCTGGTCTGAGCTTTCTTGTAACTTGCCCACTTGATACTCATCTGTTTCTTGAGTTTCTCGATGCCCCGTCTGAGAGTGTGTTCCTGCTTGCGCTTTGTGGCGGCGTTGAACACGAGCACAACCGCACAGTCTACTCCCATGAGGGTCTTCGTGCATCGATAGTACCGAAGTTCTTTGTGAACCCCGTGATACGCGGAAATATCCAGATCGATGAGATCCTTATGATGAGAAGGGACCAGGGAACCAATCCACGATATGACTCCCGTCATGCTTCTGAAATTATCCTCGCTGTTATTGCCTTTGTCCAAGACCACCACGAGATCTGATTCCTCTCCGCACAGATCTTTCAAAGCCAAGAGCAGGTCCGCCAGGATACAAGAAAATACTTTGGTGTCATGGCAGTTGGCTCGGTAGACCTGACTCAAAAGGGGTACGCCGTGACTCCTCTCAACGGCCATGAGCAACCCCACGTGTTTGAGATGATGTTTGGAATCCTTGCTGTAACAGGTGTTGGCTAATTCCGAGTGCACCGGCTCGTCGATGTAGGAATAGAAGTTGGTGGTGTCATAGCAGATAACGCTTGGGGACAAGCCCATCAACTCATCTACATTGTAGAAGAGGTCCTTCTCAATCATTGTGAATGTATCGACGTCCACTCCGGCAAAAGGATCGTCCGAAGGGAGTGCGGATTCTCTCTTCTCTCGTAATTCACTCTCTGAAAGCTGGTAGTCTGCGGCATACCAGTAATTCTTGCCGCTCAGGCCGGCCGGATCTATTCCGAGCAACTCAGGGAGAATGGTCTTCTTCAGCCAGGCACTCATCTTGTTCTTGCTGGTGGCGTTATCCAACCGATTGATGATGCAGGTAAAGAAGTAGACCCAGTGCGGTATGTTGGCCCTGCGCCCAGGCATATGCTTCATCAAGATATCCTGGAGTCCGATTTCCGTGGAAGTCTGATAGGCCGCTGCCACAAGACCGAACCGTCGGAGCCTCACGCTCACAGGCTCACGCTTCTCTCGAAAGACTCCCAGAATCTTTTCCGCAGAGCCGAGATACACTGCCCGCGTGCGAACTCGACTCCTGCCCGACCCTCGAAGTTTACCCATGCCACGGGGATCAATCTTCTCGCGATATGATTCCCTATACACATAGTAGACTTTGTCGCCTTTTCTTTCCGCGCAAATTGTGCCCACCAAGCACCTCCTGGGCACTTATTAATACATTTATGCGCGGTGTCAAGCATTATTCCGCGGTTTACGCAAGATCACCTTATTAATACACAAATGATGTTATAATCCAACGCGATAACAGGTACATAGCCCTTCAAATTTTCCATTGGGGAAAACTCCAGTTTGAATCCTGGTTCAGAGAAATCATTCTTCCCGCGTCCCGGATGAACCCTGAAGACTACTCGGTGAGCGTTCAAACCGGCTGATCCGTCGTCCCTGTTCCTGCAGGCCGAGATCTACAGCGAGGCCGTTGTCAGGTGTCTCGAAAAGGAAGAAGAAAAACAAGTCAACAGCAAGGCAAGGGGTCACATCTGTCTTTGGATCCTTACCAGATCCGCACTATGGTGCTTAAATGAGGGGCGGAATATCTCGCGTACCATGGGATGAACGGGGCTCCGATATCTGGGGACATACACTGGTTTTTTCTAAGATGGACGCTTGCGAGGTCTTCCGGGTTTTCCTTTGCTCAGGTCCCGACCGGTGATCTTCTCGACCCTTGCCACAAAAACTGCATCTCCGGCCGGGCGACCGGTCCGTGTCCGTTTTCGGAGTGTGCTCAACCCGCCGTCGTCAGAGGAGAGCAGCAATCGCTCCCAATCCTCGACAAGTGCCGGCAGGGTTCGATCTGTGACAAGCGGGTCGTGCTCTGTAATCTCCATGTGAAATAGCGCACTCGACCAGGGATAATCCCATGGTACTTTCGTCATACCGACCCGTACCGGATTCTGTTCCACATAGCGCGCTGCCGCCATAAGGTGATTCTCGTCGGTCTCCCATTCTTCAACGTGCTGTGCTATGGTCACAGTGAAGATTAACGGCCTGCGAGGTCCAGCGGCTCACGGCGGCTCGTCGTTTTATGGCCTTATGGATGGAAGTGGGGAGACGATAACCTGAAAGTCAGAGATGTGATAAGACTCGTTGAGGACGACGGGTGGTATATCGCAAGAACAAAGGGAAGCCACCGACAATATAGGCATTACACGAAGCGAGGCTTGGTCACTGTGGCGGGTCACCCTCAGGACGACATCGCTCCGGGGACGTTGAACAGCATCTTGAAGCAAGCGGGGTTACGGCCATGAAGTATCTTGTAGTGATCGAAGAAACCGAAACGGGTTTTTCCGCATATTCCCCGGATATGCCCGGTTGCATCGCTACCGCAGCAACTCGCGAAGACGTTGAGAAGACGATGAAAGAGGCCATGGAATTCCATTTGGAGGGAATGCGGCTTGAAGGTTACGAACCGCCGCCTTCTCGCTCAGATAGCCTCTATGTGGAGCTTTCACCGTGACACCGACGAATCAAGCCGGCTTTCGGATTCGGGATTCGGGAGACCCAATACCAGTCGGTTGTTCAGGCGCGGGGCGTCCTTTCAGGTGGTCTCGAGCCAAAGTCCTTACGGTGGGCTTCTCAGTCATTTCGACAGAGGCCTCAGCGCCTTCCGGCGGTCATCGTCCGAGAACCTTCCCGAGTGACATGGTGACGAGAGCCGGAAGCCGAGCATTAGGCTGATGTAATGAGAGATCAATTCCATCTACGCTTAGAAATTGTTTTTATGTCCCCCCGTATTTGCATCATCGTGAAACGCAAATACCGTGTCCGGCCAACCTGAGCGGGACAAGATGCGATGTGAGCCTGTAGAGCGCTCAATCTGCCACCCGATGCGCAAGAGAGCTGCGAGAACACGTCTTGCCTTTGTGGACGGCCACGTACTCATGCCGCGGCGAACCTGATGTTCAGTAGGTCCGGTGTCTGTTCACCGTGCTCGATTCTGTCGGCCAAGACGCGTAGCGCCAATGCCTGGACACGACTGAT
>JAZDHD010000097.1:0-7349 GCA_043806215.1 Pseudomonadota bacterium
TTACTATGGGGAGATTCCGGAATGTAACGGCGTCTATGCCAACGCGGATACTCTCGAGGACTGCCGGGACGAGCTACGAGAAGTACTCGAAGAATGGGTTCTGTTTCGGGTCTACAGAAACCTTTCGTTACCCGTCATAGACGGCATTGAGCTCGCCATCAGGGAAGTTGCCTAATGCCGGCGTTTGGACCGATCAAGCGCGACGAACTCATCAGGTATCTCAGACGATCCGGATTCGATGGTCCATACTCGGGAGGAAGACATCAAATCATGGTCCGGGGAGACACAACTATCCGGATACCAAACCCCCATCGAGGAGACATAGGCAAGGATCTGTTGACCAGAATGTTGCGTCAGGCCGGGATTAGCCGGGACGCGTGGGAAAAGCCGGCGTAGTGGGGAATTCTTGAGACATAATAGGTTTTAGGATTGTACCACGGCTCGTCTGCCGCGTATCGTGGTCCCCGGCTTTCCGCACCATGCCACGCAGCGGCGTGACCGGTCTATGAACGTGTTTCATGAAGAATCGCACCGGGAGTATCGTGAACTGCCGGCAGGAGAAATCCCCCGGCACCGAGATCCGGCGTTTGTGGCACAGGTCGAGAAGATGACAGGTCGTGACCTGAGCAGAGGAAAACCAGGAAGACCTCGTAAGCGTCCATCTTAGAAGAAACCAGATGTATGTCCCCGGATATCCTGACGAGGTTGAGACACAAGGCGGCCCAGTGTTGACGAAGCAACCCCCCTTAGTGTATTGACAACTCATAGACAACGGGTTATCATGAGTACTGTCGAAAAACGGGAACGTTGGGGTCTCTTTGAGTGGGACCCCGACAAGGCCGAAACCAACGAAGGCAAACATGGAATCAGGTTCGAAGATGCCTGTGAGGTCTTCAATGATCCGTTCCATGTGTTGGAAGACGCCTCGGACCAAGGTGAAGAACGAGTAGGAGTGATCGGTCTCTCTTTATCCGTCCATCCGATCCACCCGCTCTATGTGGTTGCCAAGGACCTCGGTGAGAATCATTGGCGCATAATATCAGCCAGACCGGCGACCAAACAGGAGAGACGACGCTATGAAGACTGAACGAAAGAAGATGATGGTTTCTTTGAGAATGCCGGAGGATGTCGTCGAGAACCTCAAACGGATGGCTCCGTTGAAAGGCATGTCCGGTTACCAGGCATTGATCAAGTACTACGTGGGCATGGGACTGAGGCGGGATCTTGAGACCCTTTGGCTCCAAGAGGTTCCTGAACGGATTCAGGGAATCCTTGCGAAACACGGACTCACCGGTGACGTACAGGCGGAACTCCTGGAAGAGCTACTGGGGATTGTACCTCATCAGCGTATTTTAGAGAAGAAGGAGACAGAGACTCTCCAGCGGGCTACTCTCTGATCAGTGAAAGAGTGGGCCAAGGACAATGAGAAAAGAACTCTTTGATGAACTGATGGAAAGTGTCCGAGAAGCCGGAGCTATAATGCGTGGTGAGATGAGGCGATATGTGGTGACATACAACACATTTTTATAGACAATCATGAGATCTTCTCGCAGCATGACACGATGGCTCGTCTGTCGCGCAGCGTGGTGACCGGTCTATGAACGTGTTTCATGAAGAATCGGACCGTCGGGAGTATCTTGGATGCCCACAGGAGAAATCCCCCGGCACGGAGATGCAGCGTTTGTGGCACAGGTCGAGAAGATTACCGGTCGTGACCTGAGCACAGGAAAACCCGGAAGACCTCGGAAGCGTCCGGCTTAGTAGTAACCAGGTGTATGTCCCAGGATATCCCGGTGCGGCTTCCATCCAGATCCTGCTTCAGGGCGGAGGCTTTCGTGAAGCGGCCTTATTTCAAATACAAAAACCAGGATCTTCGGGTAAGATTTGAGGATTCGAAAGATAACAAGAAGGTTCTCGAGGATCTTCTTGAAGAGCTGAAGCACAGAAATAGGCCCACAGCGATAGCCTTGCGGAAGGAGGTTCAAGAGCGTCTCGAAACTCTGAGTGAAAGTCCATCTCCTCTTAGAGGATCGAACGGAGCCAATCAGGCCAAAGGAACAAAGAAGTCAGGAATCCACAAGAGTCCCCAAAGAAGAGTCCCTGAAGATGACGCTCCGAAGAAACAACGCACCAGAGAACCTGAACCAGCTCGCTACAGCGACTTCAAACTTATCGAGCCTATTGGACGGGCGAGAGGTCATCCCCCCAAGCGTGTCTTTACTCTAAAGGAAGATATTACTTTACAATCGCCACCAAACTCCCCACTACACCAGGTATATGCAGCGGCATTGCGTCTCCTTATTGAAGAAATGAAGAGGAAGAGGATCGGAGCGAGGAAGCTGGAGTTGGAAAATGGAAGGGCCGTGCCGTTGGATGGACGAGAAATGGGCTATCAGTTCCATTACGAGGACTCTGCGGACCTTTTCGAGGGTGCGGCGGTTACTGCCCGCATCGGCACTACCGATTCTGATGGGCACGTCGTGGCCGTGACGCAAGGGGTCCTCATAGTGAGCCTTGAGAAAGACTTTGGTCCGGAGATCCGATTTTGTGTCCTTTTGATAGACAACACCGCAATGCTTGAGGCCTTAGCTAAGCGCCTGGACAGTATCACTGAGTCCAAGGAAGCCAACTTTAACTATGCACTGGCATTAGCAGCCGTTACAGACAAACAGCGCAAGAGCAGGCAAGCTCCTTTGGCAACAGGCGGGTACATGGATGAACTAAACGAGCGCCAACAAGCTGCAGTGCGGTTAGCGCTGAGTAGCGAAATTTCATATATCTGGGGGCCACCCGGCACCGGCAAGACAAAAACCTTGACCTCGCTAATACAGGTGTTGTTTCAACAAGAAAAGCGAGTTCTAATCTGCTCCAATACCAACCAAGCGGTAGACCAAGTCCTTCTAAAATTGTGTGAGGTAATGGGTGTCAAGCACCCGGCGGTTGACGATGGAAGAATAATCCGCATCGGGAGAATTGCGAATGAGGAACTGGATAGTCGATGGTCACCCTATGTGACGGTATCAGGAGTAGCAGAACGCAAGTCAATTGAGCTGATCGAACGCCGCGAGCAGCTCGAAGCCCAAGTGGGTCCCTTGAGAGAGAGAGTCTCAAGAATAGACGGCATATTGTTGCTACTGGATCAGATTGATTCTGCCAAGGAAGAGGAACGCCAACATGCATCCCACAGTGCATCGACCTTCAAGAAATTGGATCAACTGGAGCAGTCTCTGAGGTCGCTGGAAGACAGGATAAAGCGGTTAGATAACGAACTCATGAGGGTCAAGGACGCAGGTTTTTTGAAGCGTGTTTTCATGAGGTCTGAAGAGTCAATATTGAAGGACCATCGGCAAACCAATCAGCGCAAGAGTACTGCAGAAGCCCACCTTGCCTCCGCTAAGCAAGAGGAGGGAGCCGCGCTTGAAGCCCAGCAAAAGATCCTGAACCGCTTAAATGAACTCACTCAGGCCATTCCACCGGACACGGCAAGTAGAAAACAACTTGGAAGGGAGAAGGACCAAGTTGAGAGCAAGCTACAGCCGCTGTTAAGAGAAATTGCGGCTATCAACAAGAAGCTAGCCGATATGGAATTAGCTATATTGCAGAACGCTCTTATCGTCGGGGCAACTGTCACGAAAACATACCTCAGTCCAACGCATTTTACCGGTTTTGACGTGGTCATTGTCGATGATGCTTCCATGGTTATTTTGCCTGGGCTCTATTGCGCCATCGGTCTTGCGGGTGAAGCAGCGGTGATTTCCGGGGACTTCAGGCAATTGCCACCTATCGTACAGACTAAGCAGAAAGCACTTCTCGAAACCCTGGGCAGCGATGTCTTCAAAGCTGCAGGCATCTCGGCCGCCGTAGAAAGCGGCGTTGAGCCGCCAAGGCTGGTTATGTTGAATGTCCAGTATCGTATGCAGAAGACAATCTGCGATCTGATTTCTTCGGTAATGTACCAAGGGGGCCTTAGGACCCAACGGGAACAGGCTGCTGATAGTGGTCGCCCACCAGCACCGTTTGACCAAACCCTAACCATAATCGACACGTCCAGAATTTGGCCTTTCTGTAACCGTGATGCCTTTAAATCTAAGTATAACCTGATGCATTCTTTGGCTATCCGCAACCTTTGCCTGTATCTTGCGGAGAACAACTATATTCGGAGTAGAGGAGACGTAGGGATTGCTACGCCCTATTCAGCCCAAGGGAAGATTCTTCGGAGCATTCTTGAAGGTAGCGGTCTTGAAAAATTGGTGTCAGCTGGAACTGTTCACAGGTATCAGGGTGATGAAAAGCGCTTGATGATTCTCGACATTCCAGACAGCTTGGGAGAGTATAAGGTTGGCAGTTTCTTGGAGGCCGACACTCCTGAAGACGAAGGGGCCAAGCTCTTTAATGTTGGTATTAGCCGATCCAAAGATCACCTTGTGGTGGTCGCGAATCTCACCTACTTGCAGGATAAGCTGCCTGATCGTGCATTGCTACGTGACATGCTATACACAATACAGTCTGCCGGCAGAATAGTAGATGTTCATGAGGTTCTCGCATTCCGGCCAGTAATGGAGGATCTGGCTAAACTGCAAAGACATTTTGAGCTGGATTTGGACGCAGAAAAGGCCGGATTGTTCCGCCAGAAAGATTTTGAGGCGGTGTGTCGGGCCGACATCGAGAATGCACGGAAGGGCGTGGCAATATTCTCAGGTTTCGTTACTCCAAGAAGAGTGGCAGCATACGGTGACCTGTTCCGCCTGAAAATCTCGCAAGGAGTTACCATTCGCTGCGTCACGCGGCCACCGGCTAATAACGGATCAATTCCTGAGGAACAGTGCAAGGAGGCCCTTGATGAGCTTGAAGGAGTAGGCTGTATTGTGGACGCCCGCTGGAGCATTCACGAGAAGGTCGTGATTGTTGACGAGAAAATTGTCTGGTTTGGCTCGCTCAATATGTTGTCACATACCGCCCGAACGGATGAGATGATGATGCGCATCGAGAATCCCGAGGCTGCTGCTCAGGTAGCGCTTTTCATGACGTTGAGGCGGATGGGGAGTGGCGAGACAACTGAGGGATTAGCTGTAAAGAAGGAAAATCCTCGTTGCCCAAAATGCGAGCGTCGGACATATTATGTTTCCAAAGGAAAGTACGGACCTTTTTGGTCATGCGAAGAGTGCGATTGGAAGCACAGTTTTGACAAACCTGTCGGAACCTCAAAGAGCGCATCCAACATATTCAAATCCGATGAAAAGAAAGTCCAGGAAACGCCCAAATGTCCGAAGTGCGGTCAACTGATGGTGGTAAGGAACGGTCCCCGTGGGGCCTTTTTCGGATGTCCTGGATATCCAAGGTGTAAGGGGACACGTTCTCTTGGCAAGAGACGTAATTCCGGGGCTTAAGAATCCTCTTGTTGCGGCATAGCCGGCTATTTCTTGTTCGGATTAGCCGTGGTAATCAATTTGGGGCGCAGGTCGCAGCAGGGCTATAGCGCAACATCCGGGGACATATACTACCTTTTTGGTAACAACCGTGCGATTGTCTTCAAGCATTACACAACGGCTCCTCAGTCGCGTATCGTGGTCCCCGGCATTGCGCACCATGCCTCGCAGCGTGGTGACCGGTCTATGAATGTGTTTCATGAAGAATCCAACCGTCGGGAGTATCGTGGACTGCCGGCATAAGAAATCCCCCGGCAAGGAGATGCAGCGTTTGTGGCACAGGTCGAAAAAGATTACAGGTCGTGACGTGAGCGAAGGAAAACCCGGAAGACCTCGTAAGGGGCCATCTTAAACAAAAAGAGTTGTATGTCCCTAGATATCCAGATATCTCAGATTTCCGCGATGAATAGCCTTGACATGAGCCATATCTTGACCTAGTCATAAGCTGTCGATTATGTCTGTAAGAATATAGGAGGGGAAAATGACCTTGGTTGCACAGATAACGGAATACTCCTGCGCTCTCGCCTGCATGGAGTCATTCCTTCGAGATCATCATAGAGAAATCACTCAATGGGATCTTATTCAGACTTGCGGAGAGGTCTGCACCGGAAAATATGCCCACGCTGGAGGCATTGATCCGGATTTTGAGAATGGCACGTTCAGAGGGCTATCAAACTTGGAGAAAATAGGCGAGAAACACGGTTTCTCGATAACTATCGTTGAGGTGAAAGATCTTCCATCGACGGTCAGTCCCGGCATGGGCTTTCTAATACTAATTTTGGGAAAACACTGTCTACGGTATTTAGGCAAATCTCCTGAATATCCCGATCAGTTTTTACTGATGAATCCCAAGTTCGCTCTGCAATTCAACAGGAAAGAGAAAGACCCGGACACAGGAGAAGAGAAAGTAGTTCCCGAGGAGCCGGAGATCACCAGTAAATGGTGGGCAGAAATAGAACGCTGGACCCCCAACAAAATACATGATCAGCCGTGCGTTTTTGCAAAAGTGACGCTAGAAGACTGGATGAAACAGGGAGGAACAAAATGCGCATAGCTCTGGGACCAAACATGACGACGGACGAATTTCCGCTACCTTGGACTCGGGATGTGAAGATATCAATCTTCGAGGATAAGATTAATGGCTGGATGTTGAACATAGCCGAGGAGCTGGACGCCAAGATTCCTCACTCTGGTTATGCTATCCTCAGCATTGTCCTCAGTTATTTTGAGATGATCGTGCATTACCGAGATGGCAAAACAGAAGACCTGGATGAACTCGAAAAAGGAGGCAGACCTGCCTTGCCAAGCGCAGAATTGTTCAAGGAAGGGGTGCTATGGGTTGTGAACGATATGGGATGGCCTCAGAAGAATCAGGATGAGATTGAACGTTTCCAGCACATGCTTTACGATTTCATGCGGTGTGGCTTATTCCATTCAGGCATAGCCTACCATAAGGTATGGGTTTCAGGGCATTTCGGCCAGGTTTACGTTTTCAGAGGAGATGACTTGATAATCGATCCGAAGCTGCTGACAAAGGAACTAAAAGATCATTTCGACAACTACATAGGAGAATTGAGAAAAGGGACCAATCCCAGTCTTGTTAAAAACTTCGAAAAAAGATTTGATGTCGCAGTAACAAAAAAAGTGAAAAAGGGGCTCAGTGCATAAAGCGCTCGTCTTAATTAAAATAGGTAGACCCCCGGCTCTGCCGGTGGACTCAAAGAGTTTGACATTTCCGGGAGTATTCGTTCCCGTGCGGAAGCCCAGGGGTTCCTGAAGCCGGGGAGACCACATGGATAGATTCCAAGGATCAAGCGGCAGCCCCGGCACGTCCCGGAGTAACGATAAATCGATGGCCGAAGCCCGCGAAAAGAGGGCCGCTCTTCAGGGAGTCAGCAGATGCTGCGGGAACAGCAAACAAGC
>JAZDHD010000098.1:0-10698 GCA_043806215.1 Pseudomonadota bacterium
GACCTTGAAGTCACTCCAAGCCAGCTTCAAATATGCTTCACGCCAGGTCATGCAATTTCCAGTTCTTCCCCGTCATCCCAGCTGCCCCAATCGGAGGGTAAATCCAGTATGCCATATTCTTCAGGTTTGATGATGGCTATACCCGATGCTGCCGGAAGTCCCTCTTCGGGCACAGGGCCAAAATAGAAAGGAGCAACCGAGGTACCGCTGGGAGTAGTATTGTCGTTGATTTCTATAATGTGGACCTCTTTCTCATGGGGGAACCAATATACTTTGACGACGTGGGGATCTGAGCTCTTGCTTTCCATCGCCAGCAATTTTGCCTGCTCTCGCATCTTTTTCTTCTCTTCGTCCTTCATGTCCCACTCTCCCGACTTGTCCACTATCATCTCTTAACCTTAAGACCGCGTCTATGAGGATGTCAAGCCGGACCACTTTTTCGATCAGCCGACCATACTCGCCAAGGTACCTTTTCAATCACGGAGACGTCTTTACGGCAGTTCATACATTCTTGTCGGTCGCGTACTCTTGAACCACGGACCAAAAGTTTCGGTACAGTGCCTGCGCGTTGGTATCGAGGCCGGCCCGTATGGCATTGTACTTTTCAAGAATCCCTGATAGATCGACCGTTTGGTTGTCCGAGAACCAATCGGTGAGGATCTGTGAGGTGACCTCCACGTGAAATTGGAGACCGTACGCGTTCCTGTACCTGAATGCCTGGTGCGGGCAGAGATCCGAACCGGCGAGCAATGTACCGCCCTGGGGAACGTTGAAGACGTCGCTGTGCCACTGAAGCACATCCAAGGTGTCGGGGAGTCCCCTGAAGAGGGCGTCTTCAGTGCCGTCCGGGGTGAGCCGAATCTTGCCCCAGCCTATCTCCTCAACGGCGGATAGGTCGACTCGTGCGCCCGCGGCTTTGGCGATCATCTGGGCACCGAGACAAATACCCATGGTGGGAACACCTGCATGAACGGCTTGCCTGAGGAAGTCGGTTTCGCTCTTGAGGAAGGGATACGTTTCCTCTTCGTACACGTTCATGGGACCGCCCATGCTTACGACGGCATGGTAGGCGAGAGGATCCTGAGGCAAAGACTCGCCCCTGTGGAGCCGTACGGTTTGTATACGGGCGCCGGCCGATTCCAGGAACGTTCCCAATGTTCCGGGGCCTTCATAATCGACATGCATATTCACGAGCACTCTCATGGGGTCAATCCTTTATTCTGAATTCCAGGTACCGGTTGGTGAGCGGCATGCGCCTATCCTTTCCGAACGCCTTGGGGGTGATCTTTACTCCGGGCGGGGCCTGCCTGCGTTTGTATTCATTCCTGTCGACCATCCTTACCACATCCATGACCATGCGGGGATCAAAGCCGGAGATATCATCAGGGGACTTGTCCTCCTCGACGTATTCTCTCAGAATCGCATCCAGGACATTGTAGGGCGGCAACGAATCTTCGTCTTTCTGGTCGGCCCTGAGCTCGGCCGACGGAGCGCGGCTGATGGTACTTTCGGGGATGAGGGCCCGGCCCGCCCGCTCATTCACATACCGGGACAGCTGATACACCAGCATCTTGGGCACGTCCTTTACCACGGCAAATCCGCCTGCCATGTCCCCGTACAAGGTGCAGTAGCCGACCGCAGTCTCACTCTTGTTGCCCGTGGTCAGAACCAACCATCCGAATCTGTTGGAGAGGGCCATGAGGAGATTGCCGCGGATGCGGGCCTGGAGATTCTCGATCTCCATCCCCGGCCTGCCTTCCCGGAAAGGTTCTTCCAGAGCTCGTAGATACGCCTGAAAGACTTCTTCTATGGGAATGGCGAGCAACCGTATGTCGAGGTTTTTTGCGACAAGACCCGCATCGGAGAGGGTCCCGTCCGAAGTGTAGCGTGACGGCATGGTGATCCCGATGACATTGTCCCTTCCCAGGGCATCCACTGCTATGGCCGCGGTGAGCGCGGAGTCGATCCCTCCGCTGATTCCCAAACATACCTGCTTGAAGCCGTTTTTCAGCACGTAGTCCCGTGTCCCCAACGTGAGCGCCTTATAGACGTCGCTCAACGGGTCGGGATCGGGGGACTTGCAGGGGGCAATGAAGTTCCGCTCCCTGTTTTGTGCCCCTTCCAGCGTGTGAAACTCCCCCTTGAGGTTCCAAGACGGCTTCGTCTGCGCCGCTCCGTCAACCCGGATATCGGTTACAAGCATGTCCTCTTCAAAACGGGCCGCGTTCGCGACAAGCTCGCCCTGCGCATCCAGAACAAAGCTGCCGCCGTCAAAGACAAGCTCGTCCTGCCCGCCCACGAGATTGTTCACAAAGAGCATGGCATTCGCGGCACGCGCAAATCGTGCGAAAACCTTTTGCCGCATCTGAGGCTTTCCCGCGTGAAACGGGGAAGCCGATATGTTGAATACTACCTGTGCGTCGTTTCGGCGTGCGTAATCTTCGGTAATGGATCCTTCAATCCAGATGTCTTCACACACGGTGGCCGAGCACCGCACTCCGTTGATATCGAAGATCAGGCAGCCCGAGCCCTGAGCAAAATACCGCTTTTCGTCGAACACTCCGTAGTTGGGAAGTTCAACCTTGTGGTACACGTCCATCAAACGTCCTTGGCTAAGCAGTGCCGCAGCGTTGTACACTTTGTCCCCTGCCGAGTCCACAAACCCTACCAGGACGTTTATTCCCTTGCAGTATGGTGCAAGCCTCCCGAGGGCAGTACGGTTGTCCTCAATGAAACCCGCCCTCAGCAAGAGATCTTCCGGGGGATACCCGCACAGGGCAAGCTCGGGAAATGTCACGATATCGCTCGATGCATCCCGGGCCAAGCCCATCGCGTGAACGATTTTGCGCAGATTGGCCTCGAATGCTCCCAAGACGGGATTTATCTGTGCCAGCGCAATTCTCAGTTCAGCCATGATGCGCACCTCTTCACCCAACCATAATGTTTGTCAAGGCACACCCCGGAACGTCATCAGCCGTCGGCCGGTCCCTGGGACGCGTCGACGGCTGATGGTTGCTCATGAAAATGAGATTGTCAATGTTCGGCTGCTTGGATTTGCATGGAGATCTCAGCAGTCGAAGTACAGAGCGAACTCGTAAGGATGAGGCCTCATGCGCACGGGGTTTAGTTCCGCCGAGGTCTTGTAGTCAATCCACATGTCTATGACGTCCGGGGTGAAGACGTCCCCTTTGAGCATAAACTCATGATCCGCTTCCAGGGCCTTGAGGGCTTCGGAGAGACTGCCCGGCGTGGAAGGAACGTCCTTCAATTCCTCGGGGGAGAGGGCATAAATGTCCTTGTCCAAGGGCTCGCCCGGATCGAGTTTGTTTTCTATGCCGTCCAGGCATGCCATAAGCAGTGCACTGAAAGCCATATAGCCGTTGCATGAAGGATCGGGGGTTCTGTATTCGATTCTCTTTGCCTTGGGCGACGGGCTGTACATGGGGATCCGGCAACAAGCCGAGCGGTTCCGGGACGAATAGGCCAGGTTGACGGGGGCCTCAAATCCGGGCACGAGTCTCTTGTAGGAGTTCGTGGTGGGATTGCAGATCGCGCACAGGGCCGGGGCATGCTTGAGTATGCCGCCGATTGCCCAGAGCGCTTCCTGGGAAAGACCCGCGTACTTGTCGCCGGCGAATTTGGGCTCTCCGCCCTTCCAGATGCTTATGTGAGTGTGCATGCCGGACCCGTTGTCCTCGAACAAGGGCTTAGGCATGAAGGTGACCGTCATGCCGTGTTGTTTGGCGATATTCTTCAAGACATATTTGAACCACATCAACTGGTCGCCCATCTGTACCAGCGGAGAGAACTTCATGTCTATTTCACCTTGGCCGGCAGTGGCGACTTCATGGTGCTGACACTCGATGACAATACCGAGCTTTTCCAGGGTCAACACCATTTCGGTACGTATGTCCTGCTGGGAGTCACTCGGCGAAACAGGGAAATATCCCTCTTTGTGCCGAGGCTTGTACCCGAGATTGGGGTTTTCCTCTCTGCCCGTGTTCCAGCATCCCTCTATGGAGTCAACCTCGTGGAAGCCGTGGTTGGAACCATAGCCGTACTTGACGTCGTCAAAGATGAAGAACTCGGCCTCCGGGCCGAAAAAGGCCGTATCGCCGATCTTGGTGTATTTGAGATACGCCTCGGCCTTCTGGGCAATGTTCCGAGGGTCTCTGGTATACCGTTCCTTTGTGACGGGGTCCACGATGTTGCAGATGAGCGACAGGGTGGTTTCCCGCATAAACGGATCGATTGCAGTGGTATCCGGATCGGGAACGACCAACATGTCCGAAGCATGAATGGGCTGCCAGCCGCGGATCGACGATCCATCGAATCCGAATCCGTCCTCGAAACTGTCCTCCTCCAGTTCATGGAGCGGCACGCTGAAATGCTGCCACATGCCCGGAAAATCCATGAACTTCAGGTCGACCATTACACACCCGTTCTTTTCTGCAAACTCGATTACCTCTCTCGGCTCCATGCAGTACTCCTTTTCAGTCTATGTTTGTATGAATGTCCTCTTGCCGAACCTCCCTATCGGTGCAACATCGGGGGACCTGCCGGAAGGACCGGTATCTTCTCCGATACCGGGGAGCGGGTCATCCTTCCGGTATGTCTCCGAGGTTACGCCGCAGGACGTCCGGGCCGGGGGAGAACTTCCACGGTTTGTGGTGCCTTCGTCCTAGAGCGCGTCCAAGTCCCGTTCGCCCGTGCGGATTCGCACCACCGTCTCAACCGGCATGACAAAGATCTTGCCGTCTCCGATGCTCCCGGTCCTCGCCGCTGCAATGACCTTCTCGATCACTTGCTCGACGAGCTCCGGTGCGACCACCATCTCGATCTTGATTTTGGGCAGAAAATCTACCAGATATTCAGCCCCTCTGTAGATTTCCTTGTGCCCCTTTTGACGGCCGAAGCCCTTGACCTCCGTGACGGTCATGCCATGAACTCCCACGGAGCTCAGCGCTTCCTTCACGTCGTCCAGTTTGAAGGGCTTTATAATGACTTCTATCTTCTTCATTCAGTCCCCCTTACGCTCGATTGGGTGTTTCACGGATCCGGGCTTCCTCAAAACGTGGAAAGGCCGGCTACAGATTGTAGCCCACTTCGCCGTGTGCGGCAGTGTCCACGCCGACGTCTTCCTCTTCATCCGTTACGCGGAGTCCTACAAGGGCCTTGACCACGTAGAGTATACCAACCGTTGCCGCGCCGCAATACAGCATGACGGCAAGCACGCCGGCCGCCTGAATGCCCAGCTGCGCCGCATTGCCGAAGAAGAGACCGTCGCCACCGTCGGCATTGATCAGCTTTGAAGCAAACAGGCCCGTGGCAAGGGTTCCCCAGATTCCTCCGACACCGTGGATACCCACGACATCCAGGGAATCATCGTACCCCAGCCTGTCTTTGCCAAGCACGGCGAGGTAGCAAATAACACCCGCAACACCTCCAATGACCAGCGCGGCCGAGGTCCCGACAAATCCGCATGCAGGCGTGATGGAACCCAAACCGGCTACCGCACCGGATGCAAGTCCCAGTGTGGTCGGCTTGCGCTTCAAGATCCATTCGGCAAAGACCCACGTAAGGGATCCCGTGGCCGCCGCCATGTGTGTAACAAGGAACGCGTTACCCGCCACACCGTCGGCTGCAAGACGGCTTCCGGCATTGAATCCGAACCATCCGAACCAGAGCAGGCCTATTCCCAGCAAGGTCATCGTCAGATTGTGAGGAATGAACGCCCGTGTTCCGTAACCCTTCCGTTTGCCCACGACGACCGCCGCCGCCAGTGCCGCAACGCCGCAATTCAGATGAACCACCAGTCCTCCGGCAAAGTCCAGGCATCCCAACTTCTGAAGCCATCCTCCGCCCCAGACCCAATGACATATCGGTGCATACACGACGGTAATCCACAAAATGGTGAAGATGACGTACGCACTGAACTTCATCCGCTCGGCGACCGCACCGGATATCAAAGCAGGCGTTATGATCACGAACATCCCTTGGAATGCCATGAAGACGGAGCCGGGTATGGTCATGCCTTTCATGACTTCCACCCCGACACCTCTTCCGCCAAAATGGTTCAAGCCTCCGATAAATCCTCCCACGTCCTGCCCGAAAGAGAGACTGTATCCGTAGACCAGCCAAATTACCGACGCAAGCCCCATCAGGAAGAAGCTGTGCATCATGGTCGAGAGGACGTTTTTCGATCTGGTCAGTCCTCCGTAAAAGATGGCCAAGCCCGGTGTCATGAGAAGCACCAGCGCTGCGCACACCATTACAAATGCCGTGTCGGCCGCGTTCATATTCTCCCACTCCTACACGAGACTTTCCCGGACGATGCCGGCCCCGAACCGTCCAATCTCCGTATCCGGCATCAGGTCTGGTTTAAGCGTTTGCACCCCCGGACGGGTAAGGTTACGCTTTTGAAAGCCTCAGCAATCAACATGCCAAAACGTAGAGTGCCGAGATCTCCAAAAACAAGTCCTGTAATTTCCGGGTATTGGCGTCCGCCGCGTGTGCGCAACCGCCTCGCTGCCGGTCAAATAGCTTACCGCCGGGTAGGAATGGCAAAGTTTGTGTAACATTATTGTAGGTTTCTTAGTCCTCCTTTCTCCGTGCCGCTCAACAGGCTTCGAGATCCCTTTCACGCTTGCCCGCCCGCCGACGTTCGGCTCTGCAGACATTCCGGAGGTTTCCCGTATGAAATGAGCGGCGGCATGGGCCTCCGCATCCGGTCACGAGTGCCCCGAGCCTTCCCGGGCCCGTCAATCCCGCGGATCGCGGGATTGACGGGAGGGGAAGGAGGGGAGGTGATCTTTTCGTGCGGCTTTCATGGCAGTTCACCATGATCAACGGCGCCTTTCCGGTGAACAAATGGTTTGCGGTCCTCAGATTGCGTCCGAGTCCTTCTCTCCGGTACGGATGCGTACCACCGTCTCGATTGGCGTTACGAAGATCTTGCCGTCTCCGATTGTTCCTGTACGGGCTGCAGAGACCACCTTCTCGATGACCTGATCGACCAGGTCCGCCACGACCACCATTTCGACCTTGATTTTCGGAAGAAAATCGACCAGGTATTCAGCCCCCCGGTAGATCTCCTTGTGACCTTTCTGTCTGCCGAAACCTTTTACTTCGGTGACGGTCATCCCCTGGACTCCAATGGAACTCAAGGCCTCTTTGACATCGTCGAGTTTGAAAGGTTTTATGATTACTTCGACTTTTTTCATTCTTATCCTCGTTTTCCCCTATACGGCACTGCCTGTAAGGTGTGGAATTCACTCGTGTGGGATTCTCTCCCGGACAAGGCTCCGATCTCATCCGGAGCGGTGTTCCTACAGGTTGTAACTGGTCTCACCGTGGACCGACGTGTCCACACCGGCTTCTTCTTCCTCTTCCGACACGCGCAGACCCATGACGGCCTTGATGACATAAAGAATAATGGCCGACACCACGAATGAGTACACCATGGTGGCCAGCACCGCGATGATCTGTGGCCCCATCTGTGCGGCATTGCCGAAGAACAGGCCGTCTTTGCCGCCGATGGCGCTGGAGGCGAACAAGCCCGTTGCAATGGCGCCCCAGGTTCCGCCTACGCCGTGAATACCCACCACGTCCAAGGAGTCGTCATAGCCGAGACTTGCCTTGGCCAGGACCGCGAGATAGCAGATAACCCCTGCAACCGCGCCGAGGATTACCGCCGGCACCGGACCCACAAAACCCGCTGCGGGAGTTATGGCGACCAATCCCGCCACCGCACCGGATGCAACACCGAGTGTTGTGGGCCTGCCTTTGAGGATCCATTCAGCGAAGACCCAGGACATGGCCGCTGCAGCCGTGGCCATATGGGTGACGACGAAGGCCATTGCAGCACCCTCGTTGGCTTTAAGGGCGCTTCCGGCGTTGAAGCCGAACCACCCGAACCACAGCAGGCCGGCTCCCAGAAGGGTCAGTGTAAGGTTATGAGGTATCATGGGCGACGTGCCGTAACCCTTACGCTTCCCGATGATCAATGCACACGCGAGAGCTGCCGCCGCGGAATTGATGTGAACGACGGTTCCGCCGGCGAAATCGAGAGCACCCATGGCGCCCAGCCATCCGCCGGGACCCCATACCCAATGGCAAACAGGCGAGTAAACGAATGTGAGCCAGAGCACCATGAAGACGATGAACGAGCTGAACTTCATCCTTTCGGCAAACGCGCCTGATATCAGTGCCGGCGTTATGACCGCAAACATGCACTGGAAGATCATGAACGTTGAGGAGGGAAGGGTTGTGTCGGGCCACACATTGCCGCCGATACCCGAGAGCGCGAAGAACTGCAGCCCGCCGACATATCCCTTTATCGCGTCCGGCGCGAAAGCCAAAGTGAAACCCCAAAACATCCACACGATTGACGCCAGCCCCATGAGGAAGAAGCTGTGCATCATGGTTGAGAGTACGTTCTTTGACCTGGCCATGCCTCCGTAGAACATCGCCAGACCCGGCGTCATCAGAAGCACCAATGCCGACGAAGCGAGAACCCACGCATTGTCCGCTGCATTCATTGTTGGACCACCTCCAAGATTGTTTTGTGTCCTAAGCCGTGAGGTCGAGTGAGCGTCAATGCCGTCACGGGATCTCGACCGGATGTCGACTTAGACGTCGGCCGTTGCATGGCCGAACTATGAGTTTGACGTCTACTGAGCAATGAGGATGCCAACATTGGTGCAGGGGGGATGGGAAAGTGATAACGCTTTGGAATACATGATGGTTTGAGTGGAGGGCAGGGATGACCTACCGGAATGCTACAAAAACGAAAGATACCTCACGGTAGGTTATGCCCTAAGTAGGTTACGCTAAGGTACGGAAGTGGCGGGGCTCCAGCCTGTATTTCTTCACCCGCAGCCCGATGATTCGTTCGGTAATACCCAGATCGCGTGCAGCCTTGGCCCTGTTGCCCCTCGCCGCCTTCAACGCGTCCATGATCATGTCGCGTTCCACGTTTTCCAACGTCGCCTCCAGGGTGCCCTTCAACGACGTCCCGCTGGCCTCGGCGGTCTGGAGGGTAGGGGGAAGATGATGGCTGTGGATCACGGAATCGGAACTCAACAGCACGGCCCGCTCGATGCAGTTTTCCAGCTCGCGCACGTTGCCCGGCCAGTGATAACTCATAAGCATGTCGATGGCAGGCGTGGAAATCCGGAGCACGTCCTTGTGATTGGCCCTGCCGTACTTTTCCACGAAGAAGTCGGCAAGCAGGGGTACGTCGGTCCTCCGCTCCCGCAAGGCGGGCACGTGGATGGGAAAGACGTTGAGCCGGTAGTAGAGATCCTGCCTGAACGTCCCTTCCTCGATGAGCTGTTCGAGTTCGCGGTTGGTGGCCGCAAGCACCCTGACGTCGGCTCTGATCGTGACCGTACCCCCCACCCGCTCGAATTCACGTTCTTGCAGCACGCGGAGCAATTTGATCTGCGTGGTGGGAGAGAGGTCCCCCACCTCATCCAGGAAGATGGTCCCTCCGTGCGCCAGTTCGAACCGTCCCTTGCGCGTGGCTATGGCGCCTGTGAAGGCGCCCTTATCGTGCCCGAACAACTCGCTCTCCACCACGCTTTCCGGAAGCGCGCCGCAGTTGACTTTGATGAACGGTTTGGAGGACCGGAGACTGTTGAAATGGATCGCCTGAGCGACAAGTTCCTTTCCGGTACCGCTCTCGCCTCGGATGAGCACCGTGGTCTCGCTCTTGGTCACCTGTGCGATGAGATCGTAAACGATCTGCATGGCCTTTGCGTTCCCGATTATGTTCGCAGGCCTGAACCGTTCCTCGAGTTGGTGTTGGAGCCTCTTGTTTTCTTCGAGCAGCCGGTGGCGTTCTTCCTGAACCGACTGTCTGAGACGGACGGCCTGGGCAAACATAGAAGCTATGATGGAAAGCAGCCTTACATCTTCCTCGAAGGAGACACCCTCCTCGAAGAGCCGATCCGCGCTCAGCGCGCCGATGACCTCGTTTTCCAATTTGATCGGAACGCAGATGAAGGAAATGTCCTTCTTGTGAAAAGCCTTTCGCGCCCTGGTGCGGTCCAGGAACTCGGGTTCATCCGAAATGTGGGGGACCACGACGGGTTTTCCCGTCTCCACCACCTTTCCCGTCACCCCCTCGCCGGGTCTGTATCTGCCTCGATGCATCTGGGTATCGGAAAGTCCGTGAGCGGCTTCAATGAATATCTCCCCGGATTGCCGGTTGAGCAGCGTCAGCGTGCCCCGCATCATTCCCATGTGGTGCGCGATGGCCTCGAGCACCGGACCTGCTACGTCCCGAAGGTCCATGCTTCGATCCAAAACCCTGCTGACCTCGAAAAGGAGCATAAGCTCTTGGGGTTCCCTCTTGACGGGTGGTTGTCCTGATCTAGTCTCCATCTTCTCCTCATTGGCCAAGTCTTTGGTGTCGACCATACGCGAATGTAGGACAATACGATGAAAATGTCAAAAATGTTCTGTTTGCCAAGACGGCTTCACGGACGTATGTTGTCCTGAATTCTCCGGAAGCCTCACTTGACCTCGGGCGACTTAAATTCTACATATAAAAACTATAGTTTTGCCCTTTCGTAGAAAGGTGGTTCTCGCGTAGAGCGCGCGGTCCTGATTTTCGTGGAGTTGTCGCGAACACTGGGCTCGCGCGAAATTCCCGGCGTAAAATGGGAACGTCTTGCCTCAGCGAGCATGTCG
>JAZDHD010000099.1:0-40037 GCA_043806215.1 Pseudomonadota bacterium
AAGGGGAAGATGGAAAGGGGGAATGCTCCCTTCCACGTTGCCCGAAGAGGTTATCATCTCATTCTGGACACAATCCCGGCTTGGGTCTGCACCCAATGCGGAGAGGTATATTTCGATGAAGCCGAGGTAGAAGCTATTCAGGAGGTGATTCGTACCTTGGACCGCCAGACGGAGAAAATCGCCGTTTCAGCTTAACAACCACGGGGTGCTTTCGTGCCAAACTGATTCATTTTCGGATGAAATTCTTCATTGCCTTCCTGGCGAGCCGGTCCACCAATTCGTTTTCCTCGTGGTTGTTGTGACCCCTCACCCAGTTCCATTCAACCTGATGGCGAGATATGGCTTCCTCGAGGCGCCGCCACAACTCTTCGTTCTTCACCGGAGTATTTGTCGAGGTCTTCCAGCCGCGACGTTTCCAGTTCTGTATCCACTTGGTGATTCCGTTCATCAAGTACTGAGAATCGGTTGAGAGCCTTACGGTACAGGGCCGCTTCAGACTTTCCAACGCCTCGATCGCCGCAATCATCTCCATGCGGTTGTTGGTGGTGTGCGGGTGACCGCCCGAGAGGGATCTTTCACGTCCTTCCCAGCGCAAGAGCGCGGCCCATCCTCCGGGGCCGGGGTTTCCTTTGCACGATCCATCGGTAAAGATCTCCACGACGTCACCCACGGCAAGCTCCTCTTACGGTTCCATTCATGCGGGAACCACCTGAACCACGGCCGAGCGATTCCTGGGGCCGTCGAATTCGCAGAAGAAGATCCCTTGCCATGTGCCCAGAACCGGAGCCCCGCCTGATACGACAAGGCTGACCGAGCTCCCCACAAGGGCGGCTTTAATGTGTGCGTCCGAATTGCCTTCCATGTGACGGTACGAGTCCCGTAAGGGCACCATTTGTGAAAGCTTCGTGTTGATATCGGCCACCACCGCGGGATCCGCAGCCTCATTGATCGTGATGCCGGCAGTGGTGTGCGACACGTGTACCACGGCGATGCCGTCCCGCACCCCGCTCTTCCCAATTGCATCCCGCACGCGCGACGTAATGTCGACAAATTCGATGCGGGTGCCCGTCTTGATCTGAATCTTCTCCATGGTTCTTCTCTTCCTAGTCGTCCCCGGAATCGTCGCTCGCAAAGAGGGCCTCGGCAAAATCGCCCGCGTTGAAGTCTCTCAAGTCGTCCATTTGTTCACCCACGCCCACGAATCGGATGGGAATCTTCAATTCGTTCGAGATGCCCAATATGACTCCGCCCTTGGAAGTGCCGTCCAACTTGGTGAGAGCGACTCCGGTCACGGGCGCCGCCTCGTTGAAGGTCCTGGCCTGCAGAATTGCATTCTGCCCCATGGAGGCGTCGATAACGAGCAATGTCTCATGAGGCGCACCGGCGATCTTCTTGCCCAGCGTACGATGAACCTTCTTCAATTCGTCCATGAGCGGTACTCGTGTGTGCAACCGTCCCGCGGTGTCCACCAACACCAATTCCACGTCTTCCTTCAGGGCTCTCTCCATGGCCTCGAACGCGACGGATGACGGGTCGGCCTTTTCCTTTCCCTTAACGATGGGGCAGCCCACGCGATTCGCCCAAATCTCCAACTGTTCCACTGCCGCGGCTCTGAACGTGTCGCCGGCCACCATGAGGACCTTCCGGCCCGCGTCTTTGTGCCTTGCGGCAATCTTGGCGATCGTTGTCGTCTTTCCCGAGCCGTTTACTCCCACGACCATGACCACAAACGGCTCCATACCATAACCCACCCTGAGCGGCGACTCCACTCCGGACAGCATGTCTTTGACCATGCCTTTGAGGTGTTCGATGATCTTATCCGGTCTGTCCAGTTCCCGCCGCTTGACCCGCTCGGTCACGCCTGCGAGAAGCTGGTAGGCGGTTTGCACCCCGATATCCGCGGTGACGAGGATCTCTTCCAAACGTTCCATTGTCCGCTCGTCAAGCTGCCGTTGTCCCAACAGGGCTTCATCCAAACTTCTGATGAACCCTTTGCGCGTCTTCTTTAGTCCCGACCTGAGTTTGAAAAAGCTCCTTTTCTTTTCCGCCGCTTCTTCAAATTCTTCCTTCACGGGCTCGGCATCCGTCGGAGGAACACCTTCGACCTCCTGCAATTCCGGCTGCACGACCGTTTCTTCAGCTGGCGCCTGTGAAACCGCCGATTCAACCGGCGGCTCTACCGGTTCCTCCTTGCCGAAGAGCCGTCGGAAAAGTCCGCCCTTCTTCCGTTTCTCGTCGCTCATGCTCCTCCCTTCCTAGGTGAGGCATTTCATACGTTCGGTCACATGTTTTCGTCTCGTTGTCATGTTGGGTGCCGGCAACAATGATACCCCGGCACGGAGGCCCCCGGTCAACCGTAAGTCGTCCTCTGCCGCCTGCCGTGTCCACGACGAAGGCCGCTAACCTTAACAACGGCGCATCTCAGGAGTGTGAGCCGGCAGGGAGAATGTATCAAGGCAGAGGAAAAGGGTCAAAGAAATTCCTATTCCTAAACCATATTCTCGGAAATCCCTTGAACTAATTAATTTCTTTTGATATAGTCGCCAAACTACTGCAACCGGGAGGTAACCGTGTTCTGGAAAACCCGCAAGAAGGGGCTCATTATCTCATCGGAACTTCATGAAAAACTATCGAGAAACGCCGTCCCCATTCATGAACCGGACAGCGAGGTCTTATGTGTAAGGTCCTTGCCCAAGGTCCGCCGGGAAAAGAACAAATCCATCATGGCGTACAAGCCGGCGTACTATTACGGGGCGTAGCACGGCGAGCATGAAATGCGCACCACCGGAAAATTTCATCGCACTGATGACCGGCCTTGGTATCGTTCGCCGATTGAGCGCAGCAGTGATCATTATCCGTGAGGGATCCTAATTACACCCGGACGTTGAGAGTTCTTGCACCTGTTCTTATGGCGTCGGCATTCCTGATTGCTTACGGGCCGGCGGCCCGGGGAACGGAAACCGCTGCTTCGCCCTTTTCTCATACCTATGACCGTTACCTGGGGCTGTGCGGAGACCCTTCAGCAGGCAGGGACAAGTGGCTGGAAGTGATCCGGTCGTTTGCTGCGGTGGGGCAAAACGAATCCGATCATACGAGGTCGAAAAGGCTTTTTCTTGCCGGAAGGGCATCCTTCACGCTGTATGCCCGTGAGGGGCGAATTGAGGACCTCGACAAAGCAATACGGTACTTCGATGAAGTCAAGGGGATAACGGGAGAAAACAACCGCGTCGCGGGAATTCTTAGAGAACTTAGGACGACTCACCAATTGCACCGCACTCATGGGTCCGACGGAGCAATCGAGCGGTCGGGATCCGAGCCCGTTGCGGACACACGGTCCGAGGCAGGAACCGCGGTCCCGCCGCCTCCGCCGGCGTCCATTTCCGGTAAAGGGCCGCATCGGTATGACTCGGTTGCGTTCCCGGCCGCGGGAAACGCCCCCGATTCAGCAAGACCGTCCGCAGTGTACCAAGGCAACCCGTTCTTTCCCACAAGACGGCCTGCACCGCAACCAAGCCCGTCATGCGCCGGATCGGCCCGCACCGGCATCGAGGGTGGGCGGACATCGTACAACGCTTCAATGCCCCCTGTTACGGCTTGTCCTCCCCGGCCGGCCAAGCCGGTCGCGGCTCCTCTTCAGCCGCGGCCGAAAGAGCACAAGCGATCGTTTGTCGTGGTGGTCGATCCCGGCCACGGCGGAAAAGATCCCGGAGCGGTGTCTTCGGATGGAAAGCTGAACGAGAAGGGCGTAACGCTTTACACGGCACGGAGGCTGAAGAAGCTGCTGGAACAAAAGGATCCGGGCATCAAGGTCAAGCTGACGAGGACGGATGACGAATTTCTGACGGTCAGCCAAAGAACCGCCGCGGCCAATTCGTGGGACGCGGACCTGTTTATTTCCATCCACTGTAACTCGTACCCGGATGCCGGTGCCCACGGGATTGAAACGTACTACTTGAGCAAAGCAGGCTCCGAACGGGCCATGCGGGTGGCCGCCCGTGAAAACGACATCTCGCCCGAGAAGATGAGCGATGTGGAAGCTACGTTGCTGGACTTGATGATGGCCTCGAAAAAGAGCGAATCGGAAAAATTGGCGGAGACGGTACAGACGGCACTCACCCGGTCCATTCTGCGCGGACGGACCTCAGGCCGGGACAGAGGGGTCAAACGCGGTCCCTTTTACGTGCTGTTGGGGGCCGCCATGCCGGCGATTCTCGTGGAGTGCGGATACATAAGCAACCCTGGGGACCGGAAAAAACTCGGCAACAAGAGGTATCTGGATTCACTGGCCCGGGGGATCGCATCCGGGGCGTACGCGTACCTCAAAGGGTTGGGAAGAGATGGCTGAGCGCCTGGTTGCACAATTACGGTGTCGTATCCAAGGCAGCAAAGCCTGCTTTGGTAGCGCCGGCCTCCGTGCCGGTATTCTTTAGTGGAAACAGCGTACTATCTCTCGCCCGGCAGGGACGCCGGGACGCTACCGCGTGTTTACAGAACGTGCGACCGTATTTGTGCCATAGAACACTAAGTCCGCCTCGGGTTAACCCGCTTCTCGATAGCACATAGTATGCGTTGCGGCCCGCCATAATGCGTGTGATTGAAGGGAATTGGAGATACGACTATGAGATATATATTTGCCGAGCACGAACGGTCTTTCCAACTCCGGAGAATGCGCGAAGGCATAGAAGAGTTCCGGACCAACGGAAGATCCGATCCGGCCAATTTCCTCATGCATCCGGTGTACGACAATATTCTCGGTCAACTTGCGGATCACTTTCTCGGGTACTGGAAAAACGAGATGGCAGTGGTGGGGCTCGGCGGGTACGGCAGAAAGGAGATGAGCCCGTACTCGGATATCGACATACTGTTCTTGAGGCCCGAGAACGCGCCGGAGGGTATCTATCGGGGCATCCGCAACATGCTCTACCTTCTCTGGGACGCACGGCTGGAACTCGGGCATTCCGTGAGAACCGTCGCGGAGTGCGTTCAGGAGGCAGACAAGGATCTTGCCGTACTCACTTCTCTGATGGACACACGCATCATCTGGGGAAGCGGGGATCTGTACAGGCTTCTGGCCGTCCGGCGAGAGCGTTCGATTCAAGAAACCGCGCCTCTCGATCTCTACTCCAGGATAGAAACGGAGATCCGCAAATCATACGAGAAGTTCGGTCACACGATCTACCTTTTGGAGCCGCACTTGAAGGAGGGGCCGGGATCGCTCCGGTACATTCAGCTGATTACCTGGCTGGCAAGGCTGATCTTTGGATGCTCATCCCTGGATGACCTTTCCGTGGCCGGGCTCTGCGGGCACAAGGCGGTACTGGAGGCTTGCGACGGCAGGTCTTTTCTCGCCCATGTCCGGACGAGACTGCATTTCCTCGTGGGACGTCGGGACGACCGGTTGAAATTCGACGCGCAGACCGCTTTGGCCGGGGAGATGGGCTACGAAGACAGACCGGAACGTCGCGGAGTGGAGAACTTCATGCAGGACTACTATCGTCACGCATCGACCCTTGATTTCTTCGGCCGGCGCATACTTGCCAGGGCGCGATTGTTCTTGCGGCCCAAGATTGCTGCGGGAATCAAGCGACTGAACCTTAACGGATCATTCTACATCGGGGCGGGAGGCATAAACCACTATCACGGGGACGAATCCACATTCGATCTCGAGGAGATGCTGAGCGCTTTCAGGGAAGTCGGCCGTACCGGCTGCGGTCTCGACATCCGCCTCGTGGACCTGATCCAGGGAAAGCTGCGCTCCATGGGTGACGACATGGCACAGGATCCCAAGGCGAACCGTTTGTTCCTGGAGATCTTCAGGTGTCCGGGTGCGGTGGGTCTCGCATTGACTGCGATGATGAAAGTCGGGTTCCTTGAACGGTTCATCGCCGAGTTCGCCCGTGTCCGGTTCTTGCCGCAACATGACGTGTATCACCAGTACACGGTGGATCTCCACACCATGGCGGTTCTCGAAAACATCGACTCTTTCGGTCGTGCCGACAAGGCGGGCGAAGATGCGCTCCTGGCGACGATCTTTGCCCGGCTGGAAAAGCCCGAGGTGCTCTATCTTGCCGCGCTGTTTCACGACATGGCAAAAGGACAGGGACCGGGCCACGAGGTTAGGGGAGAGGAGACGGCCCGGCCGATTCTTCAGCGGCTGGAACTGGCTCCCGAGGACATTGACGAAGTCTGCTTCCTGATCCGCAACCATTTGGCGATGACGCACTTGGCGTTCAAGAAGGACCTCCACGACGCGGCCCTCATAAACAGGTTTGCGGAAAACGTTATGCACAAGCGGCGTCTGGACCTACTGCTCCTTCTCACTCACGCGGATTTGCGCGCGGTGGGACCCACGGCGTACAACTCGTGGCGGGGAATGCTCTTGGAAGAGCTTTATTACCGGACTCTGGACGTCCTGGAGGGCGAGGGCCTGGACGGCGAAGACCTGGCCGAATGGGTCGGGCAGATTCAGGCGTTGATACGGGAACTCGTTCCTCCCGAGCATAGGGGCGAGCCGTTGGAAGCGTTCCTCGCTTCGGCAGGTTCCAGATACTTTCTGGACTTCTATCCCGGTCTGATCGTTGAGCACTATTTGGACATCAGGTCATACCTGGCGACCCACGGGCAGGAATCGCTAAAACACACCGATGTTATCTCCAGGAAGCTCGATCACCGGAAGAATCCGGGGTACAGCGCGGTCACGCTCATCACCCGGGACAGGCCGGGACTGTTCTACCGAATCGCCGGCACCCTCTCGGCAAACCGGATCAACATCTTGAGTGCGTGGAGCCATTCCATCGCAGGCGTTGCCATCGGCACGTATCACGTCAACGACATTCCCGAAGGCCCATTGGACGATCCCGTGCGCTGGGAGAAGTTCCGTTCGGACTTTGCCGCGGTGGTCCGGGGAGACATGGATGTCGACGAACTCGTGGCTGCACGAAGACAAACGGGTTCCGTTTTTCCCATGGCAACGGCTCCGCTGTTTCCCCTGAAGGTCGTGACGGACAATGCGGCATCCGACCGGGCCACCATTGTCGAGGTCAATGCGCGGGATCGTCCGGGGTTGCTCTATGACATTACGCGCACCTTGTCGGCCCACGGCTTGGACATTATCCTGGCGAAGATTTCCACGGAGGTGGATCAGGCCGCGGACGTATTCTACGTCCGGGATGAAAACGGCAAGAAGATTGTCGATTTCGACCGGCTCCAAGACATCGAGAACGTTCTCCGCAATCACCTGCAGGCCATGGAAAAGGCATATTTCGGAACTTCAGCGGCGGCTGCGGGGTAAACGGAGGGAGGCTCAACGGAGGCTTTCCCTATGAATCGTTCAAATCCGGACACGCTGGAACTTGGCGTAGCAGGATTTCTTGACCATCTCATCGTGGACCGTGGACTTTCTCTGTTGACGGTGAAGTCCTACGCATCGGATATGAAGGCCTTCACCGGGCTTCTGTCGCGCCGGAAAGTCCACAGGCTGAAGGACATCCATCGCGAAGATCTCCTGGTCTATCTGGAGGCAATGGACAATGACGGTTTGAGCCCGCGGTCACGGGCCCGCAAGCTCTCGTGTTTGAGGACCTTCTTTGATTTTCTCGTGGAGACGGACCGGATCGGAGAGAACCCTGCGGAGCACATTGAATCGCCGAAGTTACCGGTAAGCGTTCCCAACTATCTCGAACCGGGAGAGGTCGAGATGCTCCTCTCCGCGGCCGACGGTTCCACGCCGGAAGGCAAACGGGACTACACCATGCTGGAACTGCTTTATGCAACGGGTCTCAGGGTCAGCGAGTTGGTGGGGTTGGAGATCTATCGGATCGATCTGGAGATAGGGTGTGTAACCGTCATGGGCAAGGGTTCCCGGGAACGGGTGGTGCCGATGGGCATTCCCGCGTCCAAGGCCGTCATGACATATATGGAAGGACCACGTTTGCTGCTCTTGGGTCCGAGGAGGAGCGAGGCCCTCTTCGTCACGCGGCGGGGAAAGCCCATGACCCGGCAGGCATTCTGGAAGATCGTAAAAAAGACGGCACGGCGGGCGGGCATTAGAAAAGAAATATCCCCCCATACGCTGCGTCACTCATTCGCCACCCACCTGGTCCAGAACAACGCGGATCTCCGGTCGGTTCAAATCATGCTCGGTCACGCGGACATTTCCACAACCGAGATCTACACCCATGTGGCCCAACACAGACTCAAGCAATTGCACGCGGCCTGCCACCCCAGAGGGTGAGCCTACCTATGAGGTGTTCCGGCGTGCAGTACGCCAAGATTCCGACAGCGAAGTGAACGATGGAAGAGAGCGGCACCCCAACTGTTGGAAAGTTCATGGTTTTTTCAATCGGGGGAAGGCGGGACACCGCGCTTGAAATCTCGAAATAGAGGCGATCACCGGCACATGCCGTTGTAGATCGCTCTCACAAGGAGCCGCCCCGAGCAAGGGATGGACCTTCTCACAAATATGTATCCAGCCCCGTACCCATGAGCCTATTCTGCAGTGACCGTAGGGAGATGTGTGAAATCAGGCTGCCATCAGCCTATCGGCCTCCAAGAGATCCTGAAGAACCGGTTGGGAAGTACTGTAGTGACCATGGTAATCCGGAAAGCTCATTGCGTGTCCAGGACCTCTCTGACGGTCGCCAGCATCTCCCGAATGTTGTACGGCTTGTGGATGAACCCTTTAGCTCCGGCCGCCAATGCTTCCTTGGTCGGGCCATTGGCCGAATATCCGCTGGCGATAGCCACCCTCACGGATGGATTCCGACTCAAGAGGAGTTCCAAACACTGTTTGCCGCCCATTTCAGGCATGATCAAATCCAGGATAACCAATGCTATCTCAGAGCTACGCGCCTGGTACACCTCCAGAGCTTCTTTACCGTTAGCTGCCGTAATAACGCTATAACCCGCTTTAGTGAGAATCTTGGAGCCTAAGTTACGAATGAGTTCCTCGTCATCCACGACCAGTATGGTTTCCGACCCTCCCTTTGTTACGGATGGCTCCAGAGTTGGCTCTGACTCCCTGCTTGACATCTCGGCTGGAAAATAGACTTTGAAAGTCGTTCCATGGCCGGGTTCACTATAACAGACGATATGCCCGCCGTGATGTTTGACAATCCCGTGGACCATTGCCAAACCGAGTCCTGTTCCTTCCCCAACGGCCTTGGTTGTGTAAAAGGGCTCGAAGATATGCTCCAACGTTTCCTGGTCCATTCCCGATCCGGTATCCGTAACCATCAAGAGGACATAGTCCCCGGCTTTTGCCTCAACGTGGGTCCTCACATATTCCTCGTCGAGGTGGACGTCGGCTGTTTCGAATATCAGTTTCCCTCCTTCGGGCATGGCGTCACGCGCATTTACCGCCAGGTTCATAAGCAATTGGTCTACCTGAGTCGGATCGGCGTGGATTCGGGCTGGATTCTCTCCAAGAAGGAGCTGGATGTCGATCATCTTGGGGATGGTTCGCTCAAGCATGGCACGTAACCCAGTGATGCAACGATTCAAGTTCAGCGGCTGAGGCTTGGTGTCCGCTTTTCTACCGAAGGTGAGCAACCTCTTAACCAGATCAGCGCCCCGACTCGCCGATTCGTTTATCTTCTGGATATCCGACTTCCATTCTTCGGGAAGCCCTGCTTCGCCGAGAAGCAACTCCGAGTAACCAACCGCAACTTGCAGGATGTTGTTGAAGTCGTGGGCAATTCCTCCCGCCAGGGTTCCGATTGCCTCCATCTTCTGGGCTTGGAGGAGCTGTCTCTGAAGCCCTTTGCGTAAGGTCAAGTCTCGTAATATGGCCCGGTATCCGGCAATGCTTCCATCTGGTCCAAAATGCACAGATGACGTGAGCAAGCAGTCAATCTCTGTTCCGTCTCTCTTTCGAAACCTGACTTCATGGTCTTTCAAGGACCCTTTTCTCTCTATTTCCTCCTGGAACCTTGGGCGGTCAGCCGGATCGAAGTACAATTCGCGAATGTCCTTGCCGATCGTCTCCTCTCTCGTGTAGCCGAAGAGTTTGCAAAAAGATGCATTGGCATCCATTATGGTTCCATCTCTCAGAACAGAGTACACCCCATCTATCGATTCTTCAAAAAGGGTGCGGTATCGTTGCTCGCTTTGGCGAATCTCTTCCTGGGCCTGCTTTCGTTCACTGATGTCGAGGAACGATCCCATCACCGCTATAGGCGCTCCGTCCGGGTCTCTGACCAAGGTTATTGCCGCCTGGAGAGACAACGGGGAACCGTCCTTCCGCTTAGCCATCAGCTCACCGATCCATGACCCTGTTTTGGCTGCGATTTCTACTGCTTCTTCGGCCTCCGTCTCCGTGACCCAGAACCCTAAGGCCCGTTTACCCAAGATTTCCTCTTCATGGTCATATCTCCAGAGTCTAAGGGCTGCCGGATTCACATACGTCAGGCTCCCATCAAGGTCGACTATGGAAATGCCACTGATGGACGACTCTATCGCTCTATTCCTTAAGTACAGGGCTTCTCTTGCACGTTTTTGCTCGGTAATATCTACAAACATGGCGCGTGTACCAATTACCTGTCCGGAAGGATCCACGTCGGTCGCTGTGTACAAGAGCGTTGGAAGAACGCCGCCATCGCGTGTCACGAGTTCTCGCTCACCCATGAAGAATTCGCCCGCCAGAGCCCTTGCGTAGCCGCCACGATCAAGCAGTTCAGCGATCGACTCAGGAGAATAGAAATCTGCCAGCGGTTTTCCCAGCACCTCTTCCCGCGTGTAACCCAAGGAACTCAGAAACGACTCATTACAGTCGCTGATGAAGGGTGTGTCTTGCTCATTCCTGGTAATGACGTAAATTAAGGGCGCATCCTCAAACAAGCGTCGATACTGTTCCTCGCTAACACGAAGGGCCTCTTCCGCACGCTTCCTCTCCGTTATGTCCCGCGCGATTCCTGTGGTACCGATATTTTCTCCCACGTCATTGTAGATCGGGGTCTTAATGGTCTCTATCCAGGTCGTGTTTCCGTCTTGGTCGGTCAAAGGTTCCTCAACACGCTTCTGGTTACCCGATGTCATTACGTCCCGATCATCGGCTCTGTAGTGTTCTGCCAATTCAAGGGGCCAGATATCCAAGTCCGTTTTCCCCCGTAAGTCTTCCGGGGCAACTCCACAGGCTTTTCCAAATGCCTTATTCACGGCAATGAAACGACTTTCTTCGTCCTTCAGCCAAGCGATGTCGGGGATGTTATCAAGTAGAGCTCTTTGCTGCCTCTGGATCTCCTTGAGCGAGGCATCCATTTCCTTGCGGTCCGTTATGTCCCGATCTATGGCAAGGACGTATTTATGGCCCCCTAGTGCAAGTAATCGGGGGTTAATCTCAATTGGAAACTCGGAGCCGTCTTTTCTGCGATGGGTGGTCTCTTCTTTAATCTCTTCTCCCTTTAAAACCCGCTCTAGTCTGCCCAACACATTTCTGGCGGATTCAGGTGTGTCCAGATCGGCAATATTCAGGGACAACATTTCCTCTACCGTGTACCCGTGCATTCTTGCTGCTGCAGGATTGGCCGAAACGATTTGTCCCGGTCGCTTTCCCTCGGCATCCAGTATATAAATGCAATCTCCGGCACTCTCAAACAGCGTGCGGTAACGTTTCTCACTCTCTTGCAATTGCTCTTCCGCAAGCTTGCGGTCGGTCACGTCATTTATCACGGAGAAGAGCAACGTCCTTCCTGCCGCAACGATAGGACCGCTACATACTTCAACCTCCCGGACCTCTCCGCCGGCGAGGCGATGCTGGAAATCGAAGTATCTATGTTGTTGAGACTTCGCCATTTCCATCCGTACTAAGAGTTCTTCCGGGGACAGCATGTTAATTTCGTAGATCTTCTTATCCTTCAGTTCTTCTCTGCTATAGCCGTAGAAGACACAGGCTCCCGGACAAGCATCTTCTATTTTGCCGGTCTCCGGATCAATGATGAGCATCACCGCATGGTGGTTCTCAAACACAGACCTGAAACGCTGTTCACTCTCTCTCAGCGCACTTTCCGAACGCCTACGATCAGCGATTTCACGAACCAGTTCCTCATTCTTCTTTCTCAGTTCTTCCGTGCGATCTTCAACACGCTTCTTAAATTCCTCCTTGTATTTCCTATCCAGCAGAAGTTGTTTCTTCTCAAGCGACAGATCTTCGACCAGAACCAGCAGGAACCTTTGGTCCTTTATCCTGATGGATCTGAAGGTGAACCGGCCCCATACCCTGTTCTTGTCGATCTCAAGCAAAGCTTCCCACGTTGCGGTTCTTCTCGTGGAAAAGACCTTCTTGACGAGAGATTCCCCCTCCAGAGCGACAGAGTCCTTGGCGAAGAGCCGAGGAAAAGGATTGCCCAGTATTTTCTCATATCCCGCGGCAATCTTTCCCCACGCTTGATTGGCAACCACGATGTTATGGGACTGCTCAATCAGCAGAGCGGGAATCGGGAGTGCCTGGAGTACCTTCCCGAAGGTAGTGGCCCAAATGTCGTCCCTAATATCGAAGCTGCCTGATGCCGTCACATCTTCTGCAAAGAGACCTTTGAGATCAATCGTTTCTGTACCGGCGTCTCTCCGGAGTTGGTGGTCCGGGAAGGCCCGTTCGTCATTGAGGGAATCAAAAGACGGAGGTTCTTTTCGGTCCATGCTGACATTTCCTGAGAAGGAGTGGGGGACCTTCTCCGATTTTGAAGTTTCTTTTGCTCGGCGTCGTCCGCATAGGGATTAAAATCCCCTGCTCTGGGTAATCCCGCCCCGTTGGCCCGGCAACTAGAGACACAAAAGGCTCATATCTTATCAAGAACCTGGCGCACGGAACGGAGTAGGTCTCTCATATTGAAGGGCTTGCTCACCATACCTTTGGATTCAGCGTCGAGAAACGCCTTTGCTTCGTCCTTGACGGCAAACCCACTCGCGATGAGAACCTTGACTTCCGGGTTGATCTTGAGTATTTCCTCAAAGCATTCTCTGCCTCCCATCTGCGGCATGATCAAGTCGAGGATGACCAGAGCGATGCTCGACTGTTCATTTGCGTAAATCTGCAAAGCCTCCCCGCCATTGGCTGCAACGATTACTTCATAACCCTCTCGTTCAAGAATCCGTTTTCCCAGATCCCTCACATATTCTTCATCGTCAACCAATAGGATCTTTTCCCCTTCAGGAACGGTATCGACCAATGGTTGAGGCTTCCGGTCAGCCGGTGACTCTTCGACGATGGGGAAGTACAGCCTGAATGTGGTTCCCTTTCCTGGTTCACTCTCACAATTGATCCAGCCCCCGTGCTGCTCCACGATCCCTCTGGCGACGGAAAGCCCAAGCCCGGTCCCTTTATTGAAATCCCATCCCTTGGTCGTAAAGAAGGGATCGAACATGCGCTCAATCATCTGCCGGCTCATGCCTTTGCCCGTGTCCGAGATTGCGATGAGGACATATCCCCCAGGCTTCCCCTCGGGGTGCAACCTGCAATAGTCTTCATCCACGGCGGCATTTCCGGTTTCGATCCTCAGCTTACCGCCTTCCGGCATGGCTTCCTTGGCGTTGATGCACAGGTTCATGAGAACCTGCTCCACCTCTGAAACATCCGCATTGACCATGCCGAGATCCTTCCCGAGGAGCGTCTCGATCTCGATCATCTTGGGAAAGGTTCGTTCCATAACCTTCGACGCGTTTTCCACCATGTGGTTGAGATCCAGGGGTTCCGGATTGCTTTCACCCTTCTTGCTGAATGCCAGGAGCCTCTGGACCATCTCGGCTCCTTTGAGGCCCGTGACAAGTATTTTCTGGAGGTCCGCGTAGATGGGATCATCCTCTGTCTTCTCTGACAGGATCAATTCGGTATATCCGTTCATGATAGTGAGCAGATTGTTGAAGTCGTGGGCAATACCTCCGGCAAGAGTGCCCACCGCCTCCATCTTCTGGGCTTGGAAGAATTGAGTATACAGGCGTCTTTCTCTTTCCCGGGCACTCTTCAGCTGCTCATTCTTCTCGTTGAGATCGTTTTGCATCAGGTCGCCGACATTCACCAGAAGATTGGCCTGCTTTAGCAGCTTCCTGAATCCTGAAAGGAGGTCCTGATAGTGGGACGGCCACAAAACTTCATGACGAGGTTCACTGGCAAGAAGTTCCTCGGCGGTTCGAACGATTTCCTCTTCCTCATGAAAAAGACTGGTCTCATTCATTGCTTCACCAATTCCATAAGATCTTGACTACACCTGCACACGACATGACCGGCTTATGGTCTGTCACACTTGTTCAGCGTCGCTCCAAGAAACTTCCACTTGGTTCCGTCCTCCATTCTTGGCTCGATAGAGAGCTTCGTCCGCCTCCCTGATCATTGAATCCGAATCAGCCTCTCTGCCGGAATCGACTACCGTTACCCCCAGACTGAGAGTGACGTGAAAGACTCCCTCGGACGTCTCCATGGGGGTCTGGCTGATCGCGAGGCGAAGTCTCTCCGCTATCCCGGAAGCCTCTTGTCCGCCACATCCGGGTACCACCACCACAAACTCTTCTCCACCAAAACGGCCGACGAAATCGTACGGCCTGACGTTGGACTCAAGCCTTCTCGATGCCTCACGCAAAACCGCGTCCCCGGCCAGATGTCCGTACGCGTCATTGAAATGCTTAAAATGATCTATGTCTGCCATGATCAGGCCCAGGGGTCTCTTTTCCCGTTTGTGCCGAGCGATCTCCTTACCGAGAGCGTCCATGATAGCTCCACGGTTCCATAGGAGGGTCAGGAAATCATGAGTAGCCTGGAACTCCGTGGTTTCCCGCGCACGCAGCAATTCCCTTTGCACGTTGTCGCCCATTCTGACCAGTCGCCTGGTTTGGATCACAAGCTTACGATATTTCCCGAGAAGCCCTTCGTAATGAGATCGCCACGGCACGTCTTGAGACTCCTCTGAAGCAAGAAGGGCCAAACCTTCCGTAATCGTCTCCTGCTCGTCACCGAACAGCATATCTTCATTCACGGCTGTACTCGATCCTTGCAAATTCCGGCTAGATTGGAAGATTGGAAGTCACCGCTTCCGGGTTATTCATTGACGGCCGTCCTCTCTCAAGGTCGGTTCCCTGTCCCATATATCTTAGTGCGGGGACCAACGATCCCGAATTGCGCCGCTCTTTTCCGATCTTCGGGACGTCTCCACGCCCATCCATCATGAAAGTCCTTATGACTTGCGAGGTTCCGTGACGGTAAACCCCAGTACCGTAACGTCGTCCAAGGGGCTTTCATCGCCCCTGTAGTCCATGAAACGCTGTTCCAACAGCGCCTGCTGGACCTCGAAAGACTTCCCGCCGTTCTCTTTCAGGAATTCCATGAGGCGCTCCCAACCGAAAGGAAGTCCTTTGTCACCCCCGGTCTGATGGGTCAGACCGTCCGAAATCATGTAGAAATTCATGGCGGATTCTATCGCGATGACGTGGTTCGTGTAACGGTAATCCAACGACGAAGACCGGTATCCGATGCTTTGCTTGTCTCCCTTGACTCGGCGCGCCTCATCCCCAACGGTATAGTATAGACCGGCTCCGGCCCCGGCGAAGATAAGCGCTTTCCTGTCGTTGTCCACACAGCACAGGGCGAGATCGAGTCCATCATCGGATTTTGAGGTCGGAGCTTGCTGGTTGAGAACCATCTTCATCAGCCTGTTCAACTCCGTGAGGACACCGGCGGGATCGGCAATTCCCATATCATGCGTCACTCTGTTGAGCGTCGTGCAGGCAATAGCCGTCATGATAGCCCCTGGGACTCCGTGTCCCGTACAGTCTCCGACGGCAACGGCAAATCCCTTATCGCGAGATTCACACCAAAAGAAATCTCCCCCGATCACATCCCTCGGCATCCATAGGACCAAAGAGTCCTCGAACAGCTTTGAAAGCTCTTCTCTCCTCGGCAGCAAGGCTTCCTGGATGGTGCGGGCATATTCAATGCTTTCCATCACAATGCTATTTGCCTCGTTAAAATCCCGCCACGCTTGGTCGCTTTCAGCGATGCTGTGCCCTAAGCGCCGTGCTCCCCCAAGAATGCCGAGCACTCCGAGAAACCACAGGCCCGCATGACCTGCAATCGACGCCACCACATTTCTGCGTGCGCCGCTCCATAAAGGCTTGATCGGGACCGACACACTTATTCCGCCGCGAATGTCCCCTTCTTTGTACCCTTGTGCGCCGTGGCAGCTCAAACACGCCTTCTCGGTTACCAAAGGGCGTATCAACCGAAGAAAAGGCTGTCCCTGTATCAGCTCCACCGAGCTGATTTCCTTCTTTCCTTTTTCGAGAGCCTTGAGGGCTTCAGTTTCCCACGGATCTGGGGCATTTGCCGGACGGATCGGTTTCAGACTCGTAATGTGACCCCGTACACCTTCGACCTTTTCCTGGATCTCATGGGCCATGCGCGTCATGTACGCGGGATTTACAAGGGTGAGTTTCTTCCCTGTCTTCGTCTCCACGTCGCGTGCAGGAACGGTAAGATATGGGTTGGGCTGAAGGTCTTTCGTTATGGGGACGTAGATCCCTCCTTGCTCGGCATTCCATCTTCGGTAGATGACATCCTTGAAGTGCGCGGCACGGGCGGTGATACGGGCCGCCTCCAGGGTTTCCGTTTGAATCTCATGCACGTTCCAGGTTCCGGATGCGCCAACGGCACAGGTCCAACCGGCCAGCAGCGCAAGCACGTAATATCTCAGCCGACGAGCGTCGCCTTCAACGGACCGAAACAACCTCATGTGAGCCATCCCTTTTTTGCCGAGTTGTCCGCTATCTCGCTACCACTACTTCAATTTCCACCACCGTTTTCCCCCAACGGAGATCGTCATTATTCCTCCGGTATCGCTACCAAATTAAACACGGCGGATTCCAGGTCCTCTTTGAACTCTTCCCCGCATTCCAACGACGTCTCGTCTTCCTCATGATAAAGCCAGTCAATGACCACCTCCCGACCGCCCTTGGCGGAGCGATCCAAGAGGTCAAGGAGGTTGAGAAGAGCCTTTGAGCTGCTGCTGTTCAAGTAGATGATCTCCAAAATTAATCGGACGGTTGCTGGATCGGCTGACCGGAGGTAGGAGTTGACCCACTCGAAAACCGGAGCAAAGAACTTTGCAGCGTTTTCGGGATAGGACTTCCCCCTGATTTCCAGAACCCCGCTTTGAGCGTCAAAGACGATGGACGGAGTGGATTTCGTCGCTTCGATGGTCAGATTCTCCATGCCTGGAGCCTCCTCAAATTATGGCGGTTATCGAGAAGAAGGACGTGTCATCATCCACCGAGATGAAATCGAACCTGAGCGGTTCCGAAGCTTTTCGAGCCATCTCAATGAATCCGAGTCCCGCGCCCTTGGAATTGTCGCAGGAGTCCTCCAACCTTCTACGCTCTTTGTAAAGGGCCTTGAGCTGGTCCTTGTCCATTCCTTGGAGCCGTTCGAGCGAATTCGAAGAAACCTATCCCTCTGAAAAAGCGCACTCGAGAAAACTTGGCTCCACTGTCAAGGAGTTCTCTCGTTCCGGCGTGAAGCCACTGCGAAGAGTATCTTGCCGTCCGGATTGATCTTCACGATCTCATCGAGGCACTCCTTGCCGCGCACGCTCCCTCTTTAGTAGGTTAGCTGAAAACCTCTTAAATGCCAAGCGGTTACTCGAAGGTCGGCTCGATTCCGGTAGACCGAGAACTGACTCCGTATCGGCTACCTACAAGAAGTCTCTGCCGGTTTGGGTAAGGGGAACAGTTTACCAATCCAAGTTTATTTGGGAAACCGGTAACCCATTATCTTTCTATGGTGACCTTTTCGCGGAAGAGACAAGATCGGTGAGCTGGTGGGCAGAATCATAGACCGCTACAAAGCAGGCAAGTACTTCCGGAAGAAATGCACCTCCCAAGGCTTTATCTACGAGATCGACGGAAAGCGTATGTGGGCGTTCACCGGGACAGCCACAACAGGCCGGAATCACGATGGGGGAGGTGGTTTGGAGGGGGAGATGGAGGTCTCCCCCTAAATTCGGCCCAGCGTCCCGCAGAGTCTTCGTGCCCCATTCCCCGGACGAGGCAGAGGTAAGCACCGGAGAAGGTCTGAAAACGCGCAAGGACTTTCCTGCTTTGTTGTGCCTTTGTAGGCATGAATGTTGTATCAGTCCGCTACATCCTGGGCCTCCGCTGCTTCGGAACGTTGTTGTTCCGCGTCATCCAGCGTCTCTTCCAGCACCGCTTCCCTTGCCTCCACCATTCTGTTTACAACGGAGTCTTTGGTGCTTGGCTTCTGAACGGATCCGCCGGACAGGATGGCTCTCCTGCTGGGCCTGGAGACGATGGTTCCCGGAGGTGCGGCATAGGACGGATGAGCCAGATCCATACCGGAGTCCTTCCAGATATACGTAAACGTATCGGCGACGGAGTTGACCATGTTGCTGTAGATATTGTTCACATGCCGGTTCGTGACGACGATATGGGGGGTGAATTGTTCCGGAGCACGGAAAACCGAGTACATGTCCTCTTTCATATTGGCGTTGTAGTTCTTGTCCCGAATATACTTGTACGTAGCCATGTCGCCGATCTTGAGAGTCTCCATCAGCTCGCCGAGAGAACAGTAGTCCCCGTACCCGTCGTAAAACACCCATACGTCGATTATTCCCTCGGTGACAATCTCTTCCATTGCCCGGTAAAACCGTTCCAAATACGCGAGATCGGGAAACTCCGGAATCTTCTGCAGGATGATTGAGTAAGTGATCATCCCGAGTCTTCCTGCAAGGTTGTTCGCACTCGTGTCAAGTTTGATTTCCCCGCCTTTGAACGCCTGCACACAATAGGGGATGTCGCGCATGAGCCGTGCGTACGCTTCCCGCCGGATTTCCTCCAAGTCCCTTAACTTCTTGGGGCTGGACATGATGTTGCGGTCCATGAACGTCATTCCCCGGAAGAAATCGTAACGGTTCTCATAGATATACTTGCCCATGGATCGCGGAATCAGCCTGATGAAGTCCTTGGTCAAGTCTTCCATGAATCTCACGCGGGAGTCCCACGCCACGTATCCCCAGGCCGGGAACACCGCGGACAATACGAGCACCACTGAGGGGAGAATATACATGAGCCTTCGGGCCATCGAGGGCCTCCTAAAGAAAAGGGGTTGAGAGTGGGGCAATGATTCCCACGAAGGGAAGGATATCACATAATGAAGGTAAAATCAAACCTCATTTCAGCTAACTATCGCGGAAATGTGATGTAAGGCATGATGACTAGCTCTTGCCGCCATACTTGGTCTTCCACTCGGCAACAAGATTAAGCGCCTGAAGGGGAGTGAGGGAGTTGGGATCGGTATCCTCGATCTCCTTGAGCAGGTCGTCGGCAGGATAGCCGAAGAGTTCCGTTTGGTACGGTCCGTCCCGCAGCCTCTTCTTCTTGCCTTTTTGTTTGGAAATCCGAGGCCGTCCAGCGGGATCGATTTCCTCCTTTTCCAGGTTGGACAGTATCTCCCGGGCCCTGGCAATCACCGGATCGGGAATTCCCGCGAGCCTTGCCACTTGTATTCCATAAGACCGACTCGCTCCTCCGGGAATGATCTTTCTCAAGAACACGATGGTGTCCTCGGATTCTCTGACGGCTATGTTGAAGTTGCGGACGCGTTCTCTCTCCCGGGCAATGTCGACAAGTTCATGGTAGTGCGTGGCGAACAGGGTTCTCGGTCCCGCATCACCCTTGTCGTGCAGGTACTCGGTTACGGCCCAGGCAATGGAAAGTCCGTCGAACGTGCTGGTCCCGCGGCCGACCTCGTCGAGCAGCACCAGTGAACGCTCGGTCGAGTTGTTCAGTATCTCAGCGGTCTCGTTCATCTCCACCATGAAGGTCGACTGACCGTGGGCAAGATAGTCGGCCGCGCCGATACGGGTGAATATGCGGTCGACTATTCCCACCGATGCCTCATCTGCAGAGACGAAACTACCGATCTGAGCCATGAGAACGATGAGTGCGGTCTGCCTCATATAGGTGGATTTTCCCGCCATGTTGGGGCCCGTGATAATGAGGATCTGGTGATCCGTACGATTCATCAGAACATCGTTGGGAACATAAGATTCCCGATGTTCAAAGCACTCCACAACCGGATGGCGGCCGGCCGAGATGCGGATCTCGTCGTCATCGTGAACCTGCGGCCGGGAATATCCCCGACTCACCGCCAACTCGGCAAATGACAGGAGCACGTCCAACGCGGCGATCAACGCAGCTGTCTCCTGGATGCGCGGGATGACCTCCGCGAGTTTCGTCCGCAGCCGGTTGAAGATCTTTTCCTCCATCCCTACAATCGTTTCCTGCGCGTTGAGCACTTTCAGCTCGTATTCCTTGAGGTCCTCCGTTATGTACCGTTCGGCATTGACAAGTGTCTGCTTACGGGCGTAGTGAGCCGGGACCTTGTTCTGATGGGTCTTGGTCACCTCGATATAATACCCGAACACCTTATTATAGCCGACTTTGAGGCTTGGAATGCCCGTGGATTCCCGCTCCCGGGCCTCGATTCCCGCAATCCATTCCTTGCCCTGCCGGCTCATCATGCGGAGTTCATCGAGATCCTCGTCATAGCCCTCCCGGATGACTCCTCCATCTCTGAGACCGGCCGGCGGCGAATCGACGAGAACCGCTTCAATGGCATGGGCTACGTACGACAGATCGTCCATTTGAAGGATTCGCGCAGACAACTCGGTCTCAAGCCCCTCAACCAATCCGAGGACGGCCGGGATCTTTTCGGCCGAAAAGCGGAGTTGCACCAAATCCCGCGGCAAGGCGCTCTTCAGCGAGATCTTGCCCGCAATCCTCTCCAGATCGCCTATATCCTTGAGATGGGCACGCAGGTCCCCCCTGGTGACGGTTTCATCAACAAGAGCCTGCACGGTTTCACTTCGTCGGCGGATTTCCTCCACGTCCAGAAGGGGATACGCGATCCACTGCCGGAGAAGCCTAGCTCCCATGGCCGTACACGTCTTGTCCATCAACCGCAGGAGCGTGCCTTCGGTGCTTCCTTCTCTGATATTCTTGAAGACCTCCAGGTTTCTGAGCGTGGAATGGTCGAGGACCATGTAGTTGCCCAGGTGGTACACTCGCAACGGCTTTATGTGCTCGGGTATCTCGGGCCTGGTCTGCCTCACGTATCCGATGACGGTGCCCGCGGCCAGCGTCCGGACGGAGTCTTCAGACAATCCGAAACCTTCGAGGTTTTGAACGCGGTAGAGATCTTTCAGCGCATCGGAGCAGGCTCGCTGATCGGTGATCCACTCCTCGACTTCCTGCACGTAGAACGAGCCGTCGAGAATCGCGCGGATGCCGTGGTCCACCGGCAAGTGGCCGGGAATCAGAACTTCCTTCGGGCCGAGCCGCCGGAGCTCCTGTTCGGCCAAGGACGGCAGTGCGGTTCCCGTAACCTGCATGTCCCCCGTGGAAAGATCGAACGCGGCCAATCCGATTTTGGCGCCCTTAACCGCCAATGCGGCGATATAATGATTCTCGTCGGGCTTCAGGGTTCCCGGGTCCTCGGTCAGGCCCGGGGTCAACACGCGGGTTACGTCGCGTTTCACAATACCTTTGGCCGTGCGCGGATCCTCGATCTGGTCGCAGACCGCCACCCGTTCGCCGGCGGAGAGCAGCCGAGAAATGTATCCCGAAGCCGCATGGTGCGGAAACCCGCACATGGGCACGCCCTCATCCTTGTTCTTGTCTCTTGTGGTAAGCGCGATTTCCAGAATCTTGGACGCCTTGTGCGCGTCCTCATGGAACATCTCGTAGAAGTCTCCCATGCGAAACAGCAGGATGGCGTTTGGATGGCGATGCTTGTGATGCAGGTATTGTTGCATCATGGGGGTGAGGGAACGTGCATTTTCCTGCGGTTTTTCGGTCACTTCCCGCGCATCCTCTTACCGGCTGGACGTGCCCCGAGTTGCAGGGGCCTTCCGGTCGATCTTCTTCGGTCAAAACCTCGCACCCGTACCCCTTGGCATGAATGCGGCGACATATCGGGGGAAACGCTCGGGAGCGGGCCGGTTTCCGGTGCGTCATCAACGGCTCCGGCGTCCCGGCCGGTGAGGCCGTCGCCGTACTTGCGCCGGGGAGGGGAGGGCATTCCAGATTCCATTCCGTACCTTTAGAGTTCCGGAAAGGTTTGTCAAGGATTCCCCACAAGAGCAAACCACAAGACTCCGAGAGATTACGCAACGTTCTCACGGCGCCCCGGCCGGCAATTCTCTTCTTGTCTTTCTGGACCCCGGCCTACGCCGGGGAGACGACGGGCAGGGACGCCCGTCCCACGATAACCGACGGGCTTGGTCTCTGTCTTTCGTAGCCCGGTCCCGCGTTCCGCGCGGGATGCCCGGATACTGTTCTTGCCGGCACCCAACGTGGCAACGAGACGAAAATATGTGGCCGAACTGCCTCTCGTTCCCGGGCTCCTGCCCATAAGCGCCAACTTAATCCGGCATTGTCGGAGTCCTCAGATTCCCCCCTTTAGTAAAGGGGGGTTAGGGGGGATTTTTCTGATTCACAAATCCGCCTAGCCCCCTTTTTCAAAGGGGGAACAAGAGGAAATGTCCTTCAGGATAGGTGTCCTCCCGACCGAGGACACAAAAGTTGGCGCCTATGGGCTCCTGCCTGGGAATGCCTGTCCGCCGGGCTCTGCCCGGTCTTCGGTTCGGAGTCTTGGGGGCTTTCATGCTCGGTTGTGACCGCCCCATCATGCAGGGTTAGGCAAGGACCACTAAGTGCTCATTGTCGTAAATACCGTCACGCATTCTGTGAACACGCGGTAGCGTCCCGGCGTCCCTGCCGGGCGAGAGATAGTACGTTGTTTCCACTAAAGAATACCGGCACGGAGGCTGGCGCTGTCAAAGCAGGTTTTGCTGCCTTGGATACGACACCGCATTTAGGAACCGGACCACTAAGCCGTAATTGCCTCGTTCGATGTTCTTCCGCCGGCTCCGGCCCCGTCCATTTCGATATTCTCGGCATCCATGTAACCCTGCTGATATGCCCGTGCGCTTACGGCCCGAGTCCGGCCGTACTCCCTGCGTACATGGTGGAAGGTTTTCTGCATATAATCCTGAATCATCTGTTCCTTTGCGAGGACGAGATCCTTGCAGGCTTTCGCTTCTTCGGCCTTGATCCGTTCCGTGCTTTCCTGGAGGCGTTCTCCAATCCTCGCCACCGCTCCGCCGAGATATGCGTACCGCAAGGACGCGGTCTGCCAACCTCTGTGCTCACGCTTTAGGCGCGGCAGCGCCTTGTCTGAGAGTTCGGTGAGCTTGCAGGTGAGAAAATGAAACGTGGAAGCGGCCACCTCGGCATCGGTCTTGGTCCCGATGAAGCTCAACAAGGGTTTCAGCCCGGATCTCCGGCGTACCATGGCCTGGCATTCGAACGCGTGGGATACGTGGATGATCAGCCCCTTGACCCAAGTGCGGAGAACGCTGCCGGCATCCACAAAGGCTTCGCAGACGTCCAGGGCATTCTTCATGTCATCCGGCGGGACGTCCGCCAATACCATATTGTACCGAGAGAGCAGTTCCCGGGCCTTGGCCGCGGCAAGGGCCGCCTCGTTTTCGTTTGATGATTTCGCCAGCTCGAAGAGCTTACGCACTTTGGAAACAACTTCATCCTTGGTCATCACGTAACCCCGTCTCTCTCTCGCCAAGCTGATTCGTATCGGCTGTTCCGAATATATCAGAAACCGCCTTGAGTCAAGCGTTTCTTGACGTGAACCCGGAGAAACGAGGCGCCCCACTCAACGGATCCGGACACTTGAAACACTTACACCATGTTGGGATCGAGGCTCCGCACATAGGAGAGCAGTCTCCCCGCACCCTCGGAGCTTACCCCGATCTTCGAGTAGTCTATCGGCACGTTGTTGAGGTACTGCAATATGAGAGCATCCCGGGGCATTCCCAGAGGAAGGATTCCTCCAAGAAAGAACCCGATCTCTTCGAACCGTTCGGTGAAGACTGCGGTGAGCGGATCACTCAGGTTCAAGTAGAGGTAAATGACGTCGATCCCTTCGAGACACAAATCTCTGACCGCAGACTTGACCTGAGCAACCGCATCCTCACCGTAGGCCCGGATATCGATTCGCGCCGTTCCCAAAACTTGGTACAACTTCGTGCGAAATGACGTCTGCCGTTCCGGTGAGGCGTCCGACACGCTTCGGAAGGACCTCCTGTCGTGATATTCACTCAGACTCTCATAGACGGACCGAATCATGTCCTTGTGGTGCGGGGGTGGAAAGATTTCCGCATAAGGCGGTTCGCTGAGATACTTGAAGTGAATGAGAAGAGTCTCACGCTGCGACAGTCTGTCGGAAATTCCGTGAAACCGTTCGGGTTGTGGAACGTTTCCCACAAGTACTGGGCAGGTGCGCATTTGGAAGCCTTCCGCCATTTGTTGTGAGTATGTGTGCGTTGTAACGGGCTTTCCAAAAAGTCCCGACAGACCGCGGGATTGGGCCTTTTCCACGAGATATTCCTGCAACCGGGTCAGGATTCCCAGGGAGCGGAACTCGGGTTTTACGGCCCCCATTCCCGTTTCCGCCAAAGGACCGTATTCGTACGAAACCAGTGCCCCATGGCCGGCAACCCGGTTGTCATCCGCCACGGCAACTGCGGAGAATATTTGGCCGCTCCGGTTGAGCAGGACCAACCGTTCGGGGTAGTAAACGTCCTCATATGCATAGTCATAGCCGTAAGCCCGGTACATACACCTGGATACCTCTATCGCCTCCGATGGTTCCATGGCCCGGATGGTGATTTCAGCGGGTCGCCCCGCAACCGGTTCAGGGGCTTCGTCCGCGGCATAGGGTCCCAGCTCGCACGCTTCAAAATAGTCTGTGATGCTCTTGCTCTTGAGGTATTTGATCAAAACGGTTTCTTTTCCGTCGGGACCCAAATTGTTGAAATGGAGTTCATCCACGGATTCCCGCATGCTGAGTATCCCGCACCCGGGACCAGCATCGAGGCCGGGGGAGGCCGGAAGCACGCACTCCGGTGCCGTCGCGGGATCGAACGGCAAACCCTTGTCCTTAACGGTCACCCGCAGTCCCAGTGCAACCCGTTCGCAGCAGATGTCGAAGCCGGCATGCTCGGCAGGTTCAAACGCGTGCTCGATGACGTTTGTCGTCGCCTCACGTACGGCCAGATCAAGAGACTCCCGCTCACTCTCCTCGAAGCCCAGCTTGGCCGCCACCTCGGCCACGTATGCCACGGCCACATCGACGTAGTTGGGATCGTTGGGGATAGTAAGTTTCGAGTATTCACATGCCGTGTCCACGGAGCACCCCCTTTGCGGCGTTGGGGCTTTTCCGCCCCCCGGTCATGAGGTACGTCATGAGAGACGCGAATGAAACCCCGGCAAAGGAAAACTTCAGCCATACGGGAAAGGGAGTGGGGGAGAAGAACGCCTCGACGATCCCTGCCGGTACGAGGAGGAGAACGCACCCCACAGCCAACTTTCCCGTCAATCGGCCTCTGATTGAAAGGTACTCGGATCGTCTGTACTGTCCGGGATCGGCAACTGCCTGTCCGAGAACGAGCCCTGCACCGCCGGCGATACATATCGCGGACAATTCGAGACTCCCGTGGGGGAGGACAAATGACCAAAATTCCACGGAAAGATCATGTTCGAAACAGAGTGCGGCCACAGTGCCCAAGAGCAGGCCGTTGACCGCCAGCAGGTATGCCGTTCCCACGCCGAAGGTGATTCCCGCTGCAACGGTGAGAAACGTCACGGAAATGTTGTGCGTCATCAAGTAACCGGAGGCCATGGGAGCCACGGTGTGGAGGTTGTCGAACCAGACGCGGCCTTCGTCCACCCGCGAAATGATGGATTCCGGTACCATGAGCTCGATAAACCCGGGTTCCGTCAGCCCCATGGCGAACCCCATGCAGCCGAACACGACAAAAACGGCAGTGGAAAGCAGGATATAGGGAGCGGTTTCGCGTACGGTCCCGGGAAAACCCTTCAGAATGAAGCGTGCCGCCGAAGACCATCTGAACGGCTCTTTTCGGTAGATCGCCCCGTGAACCCGTATGACCAGCGAGTTGAGATACGCTATTTCATCACTCGCCCCGCCGAAAGAGAGGTCCGAGGATTTCAGTACGGAAAGATCGGAGACTGCGGCAGTGTAGAGCCTACCGAGTTGCATCAACTCATCTCGGCTGATTTTCGAGATGGAAGCCGGCCCAATTTTTTCCGCTATTGTCTCGAGCCTGGCCCATTCTTCTTTGCGTTCGCTTATGAACTCGTCTATATTCACGTGTGTACCCGGACTTTCAGGAAGATCCCGGGGGCAGGCGAGTCGACCGTCCGCGTGACCCGGTTCATGGCAGACCTCGGGAACATGCTCCCCGCGTTTGCCGGATGACCGATCATAACACGGTGGAGAAAGGCGGTGAAAAAAAACGTGCAGACCGTCACGGTTGAAACTCCGGAACACTTTGAATTGGAGTTCAAGCCGGCGGGTATTGGTACCAGATTCCTCGCGTTTCTCCTGGACCGGGCCATTCAGTTCGGCGTGATATTTGTGCTGCTGGTGATTGTCTCACTGTTCATCGCATTGACATTCCGCGTCGATCCGTCGGCAGAGATCCTGAAACGTTTGGAAGGCTCAATCGGCCGGTGGATTCTGGGAGCCGCAATTCTTCTGTACGGAATTATCGTCATCGGCTATTTCATTCTCTTCGAGTACTTGTGGAACGGTTGTACCCCGGGTAAGCGGTGGCAGGACATACGCGTGATCAGGAAGGACGGCCGTCCCATATCTTTTCTGGATTCGGCCATCCGCAACATTCTCAGGTTCTTCGATATCCTTTTCGAGGTTTATCCCGTCGGGCTGGTCGTCATGTTCCTTGACTCGAAGAACAGGCGGCTGGGGGACTTAGCCGCGGGAACGCTGGTGATCATGGACACTGAGGTCAAACGCCCACCCGGGGGCAGGGGCCCCGTTCATTCCAACGAGTCCGACCCGAACATGAGATTGATCGTAGCCGCCATGAATCCCGAGGACTACCGCCTGCTTTCCAAATTCCTCTCCCGTCGGGCCGGCCTCGATCCGGTTCATCGGTCGAGTCTCGCAGAGGATGTCCGAAATCGCATCTTGAAGAACACGGACTCATCCGTAATTGCCGATGAGAAGCTGGAGGAATGGCTGGAGCGGGTAGACCGGGCCTACCGGGAGAGAACGCGCGTGCTGTGACCCGCAGCGTGACGACGTGCACGGTCCGCCTGCGCGGAAGACCAAGTGCACGGTTTCCTAGATACGGTCGTACAACCTGAGCCGTCTTCCCGGCGTAGGCCGGGAACCAGTCTTGTTTTTCTGGACCCCGGCCTACGCCGGGGAGACGGCGGGCAGCGCCCGCCCTTGAAAGATGACGGGCACGGAGGCCCGTCCCACGAAACAGGTCTCAGGCTTCATGACGGTCCTTCGTAGCCCGGGCCTCCGTGCCCGGATACTATTCATGCAGGTACCCAACATGGCAACGAGACGAAAATGTGTGACCGAACTTATGAAATGACGCGCCAAGCGCTAAATGAACTGTTTCACACATGAGGCTGCGTATTCAGTTCCGCGTGACACCGCAATTTGTGAACTGCCGCACCAAATGAACCGGCACCAATAGGGAACGCATGGAATTGTGAAACAAGACGGCAAAGGAGAAGCAATGGTGGCTGAAGCGCCTGAAACGTCTCATACCGTGGTCATCATGGATGTGCGGGACGAGACGACAAAGAAAAGAGTAGCCCGTACCCTGGAAAAGGTAACCCGGAACGCTTCCCCTGAAGACATCCGGGCCCGTTTGAACAAACTTCCTTGGACCCTCACGCGAAGTGCGACGCAGAAGCGGGCTGCGCGTCTCTATAGGCTTCTGGATCGGCTCGGGGCAACCGTCAAGATCACTCCTCCGCTGCCGCCGGCACTGATGGCCGATGTTGCGGAAACCCAGATTTTACCGGGAGTTCACATGCTCTCGGACAGCCGGATAGCGTCGGCCACGCAGTTCATTTCAGATCCCAAGGAAGACCCGGGAACCGCCGGGAACCAACGGGGTAACGGCAACAAGCCTCTTCCGGAGCAGCCGGTGATCCCCCCGGCCGAACCCGGTTTCGGCGACGGCGGCGGGTTCGAGATTGAACCATTGAATCTCGGCGGTATCTTGGATCGAGGATTCCAGATATGTCGCGGACACTTTTGGAAGCTTTTCGCCATAGTGGCCATCCCATGGCTGATTACCATGACCATGTTCGCCGTTATCGCCGTCGCTGCCGTTCTCGTCGGCTTTTCCATCGACTCGCTCAATTCTTTCTCCACCGGAGTGTTGATCGTCTTGGGAATCACTCTGGTGCCGTCGGTCCTCGTGATCGCCGTCGTGCTGTTCTATCTGTCTCAGGGCGCCTTGATCCACGCGGTCTCGTCCATCTACCTCGGCAGGGAAATCCTGATCGGTGAAGCGTACCGGTTCGTGCTGTCGAAGCTGGGAAAATTTCTTGTCACCTCGTTGCTGTTCTTGTTGGCCATATTCGCTTTCACTATTGCGCCGGTTATGCTGGGGGTTGTTTTCTATATTTTGTGTGCAATGTTGACCTCTTCGGGGTGGTGGTCTGCCGTGACGTGGCTTCCGCTGGCCTTGCTTTCCGGGTACTGCATCACCAAGCTTCTCGTTTTCGACAAGGTGGTGATTATTGAGGACATCGCATACGGGAAGGCATTGAGCCGCAGTTGGAGTCTGTTGACCGGAAAGGCCGAAGGCGTATGGCCTTCCCGCTACTGGGTGAGATTCAGCTTGTTGATTTTCATCTTCATCTTGATCAATCTTGGCATATCGCTCCTTTTCCAGACCCCTGCTACGGTGGTGAAGGTCGCCGTGCCCCAACTCCAGTTGTATGCAGGCATCGTAGAACAAGTCTTGAGTCAGATCGGGAACGTGCTTGCAGGCTTGTTCAATTCAGTGTGCATGGTGGTCTTCTACTATGACATCCGCAATCGTAAAGAAGGCTTCGATCTCAAGATGCTCTCAAGTATTGGACGGGGCCGGTCCGATGCGGATTGATCGTCCCGTCCGCCCGTGTGGAGAGGCGCACTGCCTGATATGCAACGCCCGGTCGGAATTGTAACATCCGGTGCGCCGGCAGCCTTACGGTTCCTTTGACCGAGCTCCTTTTGTGTTGTCTACCGGATCTTCGGTTGGACAAATCTTCAAGCGCGTGCCTTGGATTCATATTGACAATGCGGTCTGAGCGTGCCTTAAGTACGTGTAACGTACCAGTTCAGTTCCAGGACAACGGTGATCGGGATCTTGAGGCCGGCATGGCCGGACGGTGGGGGCGGGAGTTCGTTCTGTCTTGTGAGGTGGTGTTTACGTGCCCCCTCCAATCACGACCGCGACTGCGCCGCATCCGATCTCTTACGGAAAACACCGTAACACCAAGTTACTACAACCTCGCAGAGGAGGGAGACCTATGCCGGGTAAGGTTACTTTGGAAATAACCAAGGGTCCAATTACAGGACAAGTGTTTGCTTTCGAGGAACATAACACATTCATTTTCGGCCGTGACATCGATTGCCACGCCCGCCTTTCCGAGGATGATCGGACCGCTTCCCGACACCACTTCATGCTGGAAGTGAATCCCCCGGATGCCTTCATCCGCGATCTCGGGAGTCTCAACGGAACCTATGTCAACGGCTCCAAGCACGGGGGTAGAAAACCCGATGAGACCCCAGAGGACGCGAAAGACCGACGGTATCCCGAGGTGCAGATAGAGAATGGAGACAAAATCGAGGTCGGAGACACGGCATTTACGGTCTCGATCACCTATCCTTTGTACTGCATCCGATGCGGCGAGGAGATTTCCGACGCATCCAAGAGCTTGAGCAGGGAGGACTCGACCGGAAACTTCACTTGCAGCAAGTGTGTGGAAAAAGAGAAACAAGGTCCACCGCCGCAGCCTCCTCCCCCTGTCCACTGCAGTCAGTGTGGAAAGGATGCAAGCAAGGAAGCCCCACCAGGGCTCGGACGCGGATACGTTTGCCAATCGTGCCGTAACAAGATTGTGGAGGACCCGCTTAAGATCTTGGTCGGGATGTTCCTTAAAGAGCATCTCCGGGTAGGTCTTGCTGCCGATGAGCCTCGCATACCGGGGTACAAGGTGACCGGCAAGCTCGGTGAAGGAGGCATGGGTGCCGTTTATCTTGCCGTTCGTGACAGAGATGGCGAGCGGGTAGCAATAAAGGTAATGCTCTCCAGAGTACCGGTTACCATGCATGCCAAGAAACTCTTTCTTCGTGAGATCGAAGTGACTATGACCCTGAGTCATCCAAACATCGTAACGTGTTTCGATAAGGGCTCTGCCGGGTCCGGCTTCTATTTCGTGCTCGAGTTTTGCGAAGGCGGCAGCGTGGACCGAGTGATGGCAGCCTGCGGGGGGGGCGTTCCCGTAAGCATCGCAGGGCCTATCATGCTGCAATCCCTGGCAGGCCTCGCCCATGCTCATGAAAACCAGTTCGTTCATCGGGATTTGAAGCCTGCAAACATCCTTCTTACGGCCGAGAGAGGAGGGATGGCCAAGATTGGTGATTTTGGTCTGGCCAAGAACTTTGACCTGGCCGGCTTCTCGGGAATGACCCAATCCCGAACTGCCGCGGGCACATGGGACTATATGCCCAGGGAACAGCTCCTGAATTATAAGTACGTCAAACCTGTCTCCGATGTGTGGGCCATGGGGGCGACCTTCTACCACATACTGACCGGCAAACCGCCCAGGGGGGACTTGCCGGAGGGACAAGATCCCGCCAAGATCGTGCTCGAGAACCCGGCGATTCCGATTCGCCGGCAGAACGGCTTCATATCGAAGGGTCTGGCCGATGTCATTGACAAGTCCTTGGCCCAACGGCCTGGAGATCGTTACCAGAACGCGGGTGAATTCCTGGAGTCTTTGCAGAAGGTGCTGTGATATCCTCGCCATGGACAAGAGAGACGGTGCGTGTCTGATCAACACAGCCATACGGATGTGCCCGGTACCTCCTTGGGCCGGAACGTGAGCAGCAGCCTCAGCGTTGGAGCCCTCACGGATGCCGGGAATTGCAGAGAGACGAATGAGGATTCATACCTGGTTTTGCCCGAGCGCAGTTTGCTGGTTGTCTCCGACGGAATGGGAGGTCACAATGCCGGTGATGTCGCGTCGCGGCTCGTGGTTGAGGCCTTACCGGAAATGATGAAAAACGTATCGTCGGATCTGGAAGCTGCCGACGTGTCAACGCAGTCGAACATCATCCGCGGCCTCCTCCTGACTCTCAGCCGGGAGATGTGGGAGCACTCCAGGGGCAGACCGGGCATTGCCGGAATGGGTGCTACGGTGGTGCTGGCGTGGTTCGCAGACAACCGAGTGCTTATCGCTCACCTGGGCGACAGCCGGGCATACCTCTACCGCGGCATTGAGCTCAAGCTCCTCACGGACGACCATTCGGTCCTTTGGTTGTTGCTCCAATCAGGAGAGATAACTCCGCAAGAAGCAGTGGATCACCCGGCCAGGGGACTGCTTTCGCGGTACGTTGGAATGAAGGAGAAGGTCCATCCGGACGTTCAGACCTTCGATCTCGTGTCCGGAGACCGATTGTTGCTGTGCACCGACGGGCTCACCGATGAACTCGATGACGCCGCGATAGCCGCAGTGCTGGGAGAAGATACGGATGTCCAAGAGATCTGTGCCTCACTCGTCGCAGAGGTAAAGAAACGCGGGGCCAGAGACAACGTCACCGTTGTCTTGGCTGAATGGCGGGCGAATTTTGACGAACCGTTGGAGCTTGAGGTAGTGCCGGACGACGGCGACATCTTCCCGTAGCGACTGTGGTGACCCCTCTCAGAACGCGGGGAAACCGCATCGTTCTCGCTCCCTTCTCGATCCGGCGTCCCGCGGGGAGGTTCTCCCAGGTCCCTCGCGGGCGCCGTATCCTGCGACGTTGGACAAGAAATTGAGGCTTAATGGTACCAGGGCCGAGGGAGGATGAAAGATGGCCAAACCCGTCTGCCCCAAATGCGGGAGCTCGGATATCAGACTCAAGTCCACGGAAAGCGGCGTGACGGGGTCGTGCCGCAACTGCGGTGCGAAGCTCCGAGTCAAGCCGAAAGCACAAACACCGGGGGCCGTACCCGCTCCGGCCGTCGATACTGCCAAGGATGCCGGTAGTTTGCCTGGGGCGGCATCGAATCCTCCCGATGCCGCAACATCTTCCGAGCCTCAGCAGAGCCCCTTGAAGGGCGCCATAAACCCCGTGCCGGCCAATCCCGCCACAACGGTGTACATGGGCGGTGAGATCGACCACGATGCAATCCGTAAGGCAGAGGCCGAGGTGCCTCAAGAGTGGAAGGAAGGCCTGGACGTCCTGGGCCTTTACCTGGTCAAGAGAGAGCTTGGCATAGGGGGTATGGGCAAGGTGTGGCTGGTGCACCACCGGGGCTGGAACATCGACCTTGCAGTCAAGGCTCCCCGGCTCGATTGGGTAGCCAAACACGGCGACGCGGGAAAGGACGAATTCAAACGAGAGGCCGAAACCTGGGTGAATCTCGGTCTCCATCCCCACATAGTGAGCTGCTACTACGTGCGCGATCTGGGCGGCATCCCCAGACTCTTCGCGGAATACGTGGAGGGCGGCAGCCTCGAAACCTGGATTAGGGGCGATGCCAAGGACGAGCACCAAGAGCACGAGAAAGAAAAGAAGCTCTACGAGGGCGGTCAAGACAAGGCGCTGGAGCGTATCCTCGACATCGCGGTCCAGTTCGCGTGGGGATTGCATTACGCGCATGAGCAGGGTCTGGTGCACCAGGACGTGAAACCCGGCAATGTCATGATGACCCCGGACGGTATTGCAAAGGTAACCGACTTCGGCCTCGCGGGTGCTCGATCTGCCGCTGACGACGTGAGCATATTCGGCTTGACCGCGGAAGACTTCGGACTGGGGGAAGTGCGGGCGTTGGGATGCTCGCCGCAATATCAGTCGCCCGAGCAGGCCGGTGCAATGGAACAGAGGAAGTCCGGGACGGAGAGTGTGTACATAACAAAGCTCGGCAAAACCACCGACATATGGTCGTGGGGAGTCTCGATCCTGGAAATGTTCACCGGCGGTGCCGACTGGGGGTCGGGAAGCATTGCCGGTGCCCTTCTGGAGAATTACCTGGACACCGGCCCAATGGACGAACGCATCCCCCCTATGCCGGATTCCGTGGTGGAACTGCTCAAGCGGTGCTTCAAAGAACAGCCTCACGAACGCTATCGAACCATGCCGGCGGTCGCGGAGAGACTGAAGGAGATCTACAGACAGATTGTCGGGGCCGAGTATCCGCGTGAGTATCCCAAAGCCGCGGCAGATACCGCGGGCAGCCTGAATAATCGGGCAATCTCAATGCTCGACCTCGGGAAACGCGAAGAGGCTGAAAACCTGCTGGAAAAAGCCTTGACCGTCGATGCACATCACCCCCAGGCCACGTTCAATCGGGGGTTGCTGCGCTGGCGAGACGCCAAAATAACCGACATCGACTTCGTAACTGCGATGGAGGAAATGCGCAAGTCCCACGAGAATAATCCAGACGCGGCGTTGTTGCTTAGTCGGGTGCACGATGAGAGAGGTGACCCGCACCAGGGTATCGAGGTGCTTGAATCGTTTCAGAAGACGGCAGGGTCTACCGAAGAGATCAGGGGAGAGCTTGAGAACCTGCGCGAGCACTGCGGTGAGCCGGATAGGCTCATCAGTTCGTTCCGCATGGTAAACAACAGATTCTACAAAGCTTCTGAGCGTCCAGCCATAAGCGGAAATGGACGCTACGCTGTATGGTCAACTATTGCACGAGATAATGGGTTGGAGGTGCACGAGACTTGTACAGGCCGTGTGATAGGCCCCTTCACTTACTTCTATGGCATCTTCTCGGCACTGTTCGTGAACGATGACGGCTCCAGGATTTTGGCAGGGTCGGCAGACGGGACAGTGAGCCTTTGGGATTCGCAGAGACGGACGCTCTTGCACCAATTCGAACCACGCTCCAATTATGGCAGTGATGTAGTAAAATCGGTGTGCCTCAGTAGTGATGGGCAACACGCACTGTCTGGGAGCAGTTGCGGGTATGCTAGTCACTGGAACGTTCGTACAGGTCAATTAGTACGTGTACTTGATGATCGAGGTGCAGATCCGGTCCTATGCGTATCTTTTTCCAGAGACGGTCGTTACGCAGTAACCGCCGGCAAGTGGCGACTTCGTGTTTGGGACGTAAGAACCGGAACTCGAGTGCAGAGGGTGTTATCACCCGAAGATGGTATAGAACGGAGCCCAAAGGTAGCATGTCTCTCGTGCAATGGCGAGATGCTCCTGGCAGGGAAGAATGACCTCAGACTGTGGGAAGTTGCATCAGGTCGGTGCCTGAGAACCCTTAAGTCAGGATCTGAGATATATGATTCGGATGGTATGTACGTTTCATTCGGTGAGGTAGCCTCCCTGGGATTGACGGATGATTACCGATATGCTTGGTGCGCTACGGAAGGGGGGAGACTTGAGGTCTTCGAACTGTCTACGGGCAGATGCGTCCGAACTCGTCGGTATCTAGGACGAATCAAGGGTTACCAGTGCCTTCCGTCAAGGGACGCTCGGCATGCCATCGTTGAACATCGGGACCACAAGGAAATTGAGATCTGGAGGCTTGGTTGGGTGGAATCGCTCCAGTCCCCTTTAGCTCTATCCCGGGTCGTCACGAGCGAAAAGGCGCTCGAAACCGACGCTGTATACGGCCAATGCGTGACATCAGCGGCAGAAAGCCTTTCTCGCTTGGATTTCAGTGCTGCAGCTGTGAATGTGCGGAGAGCGCTCTCTCTCCCCGGCTGCTCAAGGCGGCCCGAGGCTGTAGCTCTTTGGGAAGGTCTGCATCACAGACTTCCCCGGAAGGAATTGCGGGGCGCGTGGCAAGTCAGAGTTTATCGGGGCCATATTCGTCCAGTGCATAGGGTTCGACTGAGCACCAATGGATCGTTTGTGTTCTCGTGCAGTGACCGCGGCGACATCAGGATCTGGCAGATGGAAGACGGAGTCTGCCAGGACGAGTTTACGATCGGACGAACGCATCCGCTGGATGCGTGTGGTGCGCTTCCGCCTGATCCGGTCCACACACTTCATCTGAGTGACGATTTCCGGTATCTGCTTTATTGGACCCCCTTCGCGGAGCCCCTCGTATATGACGTTCAAGACCGAAAGATCATTTGGTACTGGAAAAACAATAGCTTAGGCTATTTTGTGTGCGCAAGCCAAGACGGGAAGTACCTCGTATCTCGGGCTATCGATGAGCACGGCTTCCGTTTGCGACTAATCCATCTCTCAACCGGAAAGCTCTTCTTGTCAACCCGCGATCTCTTGCGGATCTCGGACAGAAATGACGATATTCTGGATGCAGTGTGTCTGAGTCACGACAACCGCTATTGCCTCCGCAGCACCAAACTAGGTGGGCTATATCTGTACGACCTCGAGGCGGGTCGCTGCATGCGAAGTCTTGACGTAATACCCTACGGGTTCCGACCTTCCGAGAAGATTCTTTTCGCTGGCGCCGGTCGAACTGCTTTGATTGGCGGGAACCAATGGACGAAAGGCAAACCGGGGGGTGAACAACTGATCGTAGTTGACACGGCAGATGGGAGGCTTGCATGCACTGTTACAGGAATTGGCGGCATCCAGTCTCAGACTCAGCTCACGTTAAACGGACATCACCTAGTCAGCATCGATAGTTCAGGGTCTTCTGGTCTGTGGGACCTGCGCTCCGGCGAGCGTGTCCATGCGTTTGATGTGCCCCACGATCAGCCAACATCCGTAAGCATCAGCCCAGACGGCCGATACGTCCTGAGCGGACACGCTAACGGCGACGTCATCCTCTGGGTCCTCGACTGGGAGCTCGAAGACCGACAACCGGCTGACTGGGATGACGGCGCTGCAGACTACCTTCAGGTCTTTCTGGACCAGCACGTGCCGTACGCGGGAGAAATTCCAACGGATCGGGAGCCCACTGAAGAAGAGATTACCCTCGCCTTGACCCGCCGCGGGAAACCGGTTTGGACCGAAGACGACTTCAAACGTCTTCTGGACACGCTCGGCTGCGTAGGCTACGGTTGGCTGAGGCCGGAAGGCGTGAAGAAGCAACTGGAAGCCATGGCGCGAGACATGCCGGAGGCTACACCATAAGCGTTCGGCGCGACGCGGTGTTTCGCCATGTCGAGACCGGAATGTCAAACCACGAAGGCACCATGGCACAAAGATTTTGGGAACCAATTTATCGGAGCAACCATCTTGGCTAATGGGACTTCCAGATCCAAAGATAGGCCAGGGCCGCTCCCGGGGAAGCCGGATTTCCCGAACGGCCGCGCATACAGCCGGCCGTCTGCTCGCGCTGTGTCCTATTGCCTTTCCTGGTGCCTTCGCTTGGTGGTTCATTCCTTCTTTTTCGCGAGCTCGTTCTCATGGTGCTGGAATATGCCTCAAAACTTTCCCTGATGGCAGTCGCAAGAAAGAAGTATAATGGGGTGCATTGAGAATACGTTATCCTCGCAGGGGCAAGTTGAAAGCGGGCCGCGATATCTCTTCGGTCAAGACCTGAGGATAATGTGTCGGAGAAAGGAGACGCAAGCGTGGAGCGTTTACCCAGCATCGCAAGGATCGCAAGTCTGGCCGCGGCTGAAGCCGTAGCTTCCCAGTACAAGGAGATCGAGCCTGAGCACTTGCTCATCGCGGTCTTCAGATTCTCGGAGTTGGACAGGAGTCCGGACCCTAAGAGCAAAAGGCAGAGGCAGTTTGTCGACCTGCTGGACCTCAAGACGGCTCTTATGGACATGAAGCTGGATGCAACCGGGCTGCGTCGCAGGCTGCGGCAGGATATGGGAATGGGGGGAACGCCTCACCTGGGTGGAACCATTCATCGTTCCCGGGAAACAAAAGAGATCTTCACAGTGGCTGCGGCGATCGCATCGGACGAAAAGGCACCGTATTTGACTGTGCTGCACCTGCTCAAGGCTCTGCTGAAGGAGCCCACGCCACGCATTGCACGGATCGTGCTTGACCGGAGACCGGGCGGGAACAATAAAGATTCTACGACCTTGGATCTGGTCCTCGACCCGGATCACGATTTTCTTGTACAGGTACCGGAATCCCCGAAGACAGTCTTGGCTCCCGGGACTATAGTCTATGAGGTCCCGGAAGAAATCTCCAAACTGGCCGGACTCACCGAGACGCTGACCAAGCTTCGTACCGATCTGAGGGCAAAGGTCTTTGGTCAGGATCACGCGATTCATGCCTTCATCGAAGGTCTGTTCAACTCCGAGGTGGTGGCCGCGGCAGATCCGGATCGTCGCCGGCCGAAAGGATTATTCGTATTCGCGGGACCGCCGGGAGTCGGCAAGACGTTCCTCGCCGAGACCGCGGCAGAGATGCTTGCAAGGCCGTTCAAACGCTTCGACATGAGTGGCTTCTCCGACCATCAGGTCGCAATCACTACGTTAGCCGGTATCCACAAGAGCTATAAAGACGCTCATGAAGGCCTGCTCACTGCATTCGTCCATGAAAACCCCAATGCGATCCTACTGTTTGACGAGATCGAGAAAGCGCATCTCAACGTGATCCATCTCTTCCTGCAGATTCTGGACGCAGGAAGACTCCAGGACGCGTTCACGGAAGAAGACGTTCAGTTCAGGGACACCATTATCATCTTCACGACCAATGCAGGCAAATCCCTGTACGACAACACGAACTCCACCGGAGTGTACGCCGGCAACAGTGGTTTCCACAGAAAAACCATCCTCGATGCTCTGGAAAATGAGACCGATTCACGCACCGGCAGCCCTTTTTTCCCTCCGGCAATCTGCTCCCGTATGGCCGCCGGATATCCGCTTATGTTCAACCACCTGGGGGTAAATGAGTTGGAGAGGGTTGCGGCGGACGAATTCAATCGCATGGCAGGTCTCGTACAAAAGCAGTACGGCAAGAGACTCGAGTGTGACCCGCAGGTACCGCTGTGTATGGTACTGAGGGAGGGCACGCTAACCGATGCACGGACCGTAAGATCCCAGGTCGAAGCATTTGTGAAGGCGGAGCTGTTCGGGTTCATGCGGCTGTTCGAACCGAAACGGCTGGAACAAGTCCTGTGCAAGACGGATTGCATACGTATAGCTCTTGACCGCGTTGAGTCATTTCCGGAGGAAACTCGAAAGCTCGTGATCTGCACCGAAAAACCCAGGGTGCTCCTTGTCGCGGATGACGATTTGAGGAGGCTCTGGTCTGAAAACGTCACCTGCGTGGACTGGATTGCGGCAGATGACGAGCCTGAAGTGCTCAACATCGTTCAGAACCAGGATGTCGACATGGCCCTGGTGGATCTGCTCATCGGTCCCGGCCCCGATCCGGATCCTGATTTTGAGACGACCCTGGCATCGAAGGAAGGCACCATCTATCAGTTCGACCAGGTGCCGTTTGCAGCCAAAGGGATAGCGCGAGGCCAGGAAATCCTTCGGGGCATCCACGAAACACGGCCTGAACTGCCGTGCTTCTTGATTTCTTTCGGCGAGAACGGCAGCGGTAGGCCTTCTCTGGGTGACGATCTGCTGATGTCGTGTCTGCGGTCCGGCGGTGCCCGCGGGGTTGTTGAAACTGACTTCTGCACCGGGACTGCTCAGGGGTGCGAACAGGCATGCACGGATCTTACAAGCCGGATCGACGATATTGCGCGGCGCATCTACTTGGAGAAGCAGGCCCGGGACCTGGGGTCGGAGCGAAAGCACCTGCTGTTCGACACGGCCCCGGCCATCGACAAGGACGGCACCATCCGCATACGCCTGAGAAACCTCCGCTTGTCGCGCGCCTTGGCGGCATCGGATGTGTCGGAGGTCCTCCAGGACGTCGAGCGCCCCACGGTGAGGTTTGCGGATGTATACGGCGCAGCCGCGGCAAAGATGGAGCTCCAATTCGTCGTGGACTGGCTCAAGGACCCGAGGCGGTTCAAAGCCATGGGTTTGAGGCCTCCCAGGGGAATACTTCTCTACGGACATCCCGGAACCGGTAAGACCATGCTCGCCCGGGCTCTGGCCGGCGAGTGCAACGCCGCGTTTGTCGTCGCCTCTGCCGCCAACTTCGTGACCATGTGGCAGGGCAGCGGCCCGCAGAATATCCGCGATCTGTTTGCCCGCGGCCGTAAGTACGCTCCTTCCATCGTGTTCATTGACGAGATCGATGCCGTCGGCAAGAAAAGGACCGGAGGGTCGGGAGGCGGCGCGGGCTCAACGGAGCAGACTCTTAATGCTTTGCTCACTGAAATGGACGGCTTTGGAACACCAGCGGCAAAGCCGGTCATCGTTCTGGCCGCGACCAATCTTGTCGAGCATCTGGACGAGGCACTTCGAAGGAGGTTCGATCGGGAAGTGGAAGTGGACAGGCCCGATCGGGCCGCGCGTGCGGCCTATCTGAAAAGGCGCTTGCAGGGAACCGAGCACCGATGCGTGTCCGACCCGGTGATAGACCGTCTTGCGGGCCAGAGCGCGAGCATGACCATCGCGGAGCTCGAACGGATCATTGAGCTTGCCGGAAGAACGGCATCGAGTACCGGTGTACCTATCACGGACGAAATCGTGGAAGAGGCCTTTGAGCGGATGAGAATGGGGGAGACACGCAGTGTGCCCGATAAGAGTTCCCTCTTGCGGACGGCACGCCACGAGGCGGGACACTGCCTGATCGGCTGGCTGAGAGGCGATAAACCCGTGCAAGTGACCATTGTGGCACGAGGCAATGCAGGAGGATTTGTGGAACGAGAGGCGGATGAGGAACGGACCAGGTACGTGCGACCGGAAATGGAGGGAATGATCAGGCAAGCCCTCGCCGGACGGGCGGCCGAAATGGTTTATTACGGGGACGACGAAGGGTTGAGTTCGGGTGCGTCAGCGGACCTTCAAACAGCTACACACTGGGCAGATCTCATGATTCGGGATTTTGGTATGTCCGCGGGCTTTGGCCACATATACATCGATTCCAGACGGATTGGGGACGG